>NZ_JBKQGX010000024.1:0-46415 GCF_050487245.1 Alcaligenes sp. Me129 | reverse complement strand
ATATTGATGTACAGCGGTGCCCCCGGCTCACGCTGCGCGCGGCGTGTCACACTGATCAGCTCATTGAGCAATTTCAAACGAAAACGCTCTGCCTGATGGGTCGAGTCCAAAGCCAGCGCGTGTTCATGGGTGCCAGGCGTACTGAAAAAATTGGATTTGCTACCCACGGCCATCACCAGGGTGCCATAGGACAGGCTGCGTTCCGGAAAGACTTCTTCATGATCGGGCCCCAGGACAGGAGCCAGCGTAATGCTGCGCTGCTCGCGATCTATACCGGTCATTTCACCTTGAATAAAAGTGAAACCACAGTCTCGTGCCAGCATGAAATATGACAGCCCTTCGCGGTGAATATCCAAGGTGCCGGCGGCAACCTCGTGCAAGGACGGTTTCCAGATATGGTCACTGTCTTTGTCGACCAGAAAGATATGCTGACGCCCGAACTGACGTCCTAATTTGGCAGCCAGCTCCAGGCCACCTGCCCCGCCCCCCACGATCACCACTTGATACGACTGCGTAGTAGACATCCAGAACTCCTTGGGACTTGTCTTGAGCAAAGAGAGTATCAGAACCGCCGCCTTATACTTTAAATCAAAACAGATAAGGACTATAGCGATCTGTAGACGCCGCCAGGCGCGCCCAGAAGCGCCGGCCTGTGCTACCACCCGAATATGTGGCTCTTTTGCGCTTTAATAGGCCTTAGATCAAAGACCGGCGCAAACAAATAGGTCCAGCAGCAGTGCATGTCGTAAAATCAAGGGGTTTGGTCTTGCTTCCCCTTAACGATCGAAATAGAGCAGCAGCACAGCAGCTATTGATACGGTATGATGCTGACTTTGTCCTATTCACTTATTTTTTGCCTGCCATTATGCACGACGATGTTCCCCGAAAATCCCAACGCGCGACTCGAAAAGGGCGCGAACGCCGCGACAAAATCCTGGAAGTGGCTTCCGAGGTTTTTCGCGAGAATGGTTTTGAGGCCACATCCATGTCCCAAATCGCTGCATTGGCAGGCGGCTCCAAGGGCACACTCTACAACTACTTCCCCTCCAAAGAAGACCTCTTGCTGGCTGTCCTGCTGACAGGCGCCCAGGAATTTACCGAACAGGTCTTGACCAAGCTGGACTGCGAAGGCGATATTCGCGAAGAACTGAAGCGCTTCTTGCTGCCCATGCTGCGCAATCTTTACTCCAAGCAAACCGCCCAATTGTTGCGTATCGTCGTCTCTGTAGGTGGCCACAGCGATATCGGCAAGCGTTTCATGGAGATGCTGGATGACCAGATCTGGGACGGCGTAAAGTGCTTTTTTGCCCGCCACATCGAACGCGGGACCTTGCGCAAGCTGGACCCGGCATTGATGGTGGAACACTTCCGCTGCCTGAGCGAAGGCGAAATTATTCTCCTGCTAATGGGTGCTATGGAACCCTGGAGCGAAGAACACATTCAAAGCGAAACCGAACATATTCTGGATATGTTCTTGCACGTTTATCAAAACGACACAGCAAACTAAGGCTGTATCAATCGGCGGCAAGCGCTGATTGCCATCTCCCTACGGTTCCCGGCTTTTATGCTCTACAGCTGACAGCGAACCCTTCAAGACAATCTGAATCCATGCCGCCCGATCCAGGGCGGTGACGACGATTCCCTTTTCCCCATCACTACCTTTCACCAGCGCCCTGCCCCTGATCGGTGCCGATCGTCAGGATTGAACCTGTGCTTCTCCCTGCCCTACACCACGAGCACTCGGCGATACTTGTACAAGCTCGCACACCGACTCCAGCCTGCCAATACGGCAACATAGACGCACTATCAGGGTAAAAGAACCACAAAACGAAATCGCCTGAGCACGGACAAGAGCAAGAACAGAAGCGCAGGCAAAAGAAGCGCCCGAAAACGACAACACCCCGACATGGAAGCTCCATGTCGGGGTGTTGAGTCTTGACTGGCTTGACCAGCGTACTGCCAGAGACGTTTCCCTGGCAGTGGCTTAGGTCTTAGTCCTTAGGCCTTGGCCAGACGCTGCCAGGTGTCCACAACCGTGTCAGGGTTCAGCGACAGCGAAATAATGCCTTCTTCGCTCAGCCACTTGGCCAGATCGGGGTGGTCGCTAGGGCCTTGGCCACAAATACCGACGTATTTGTTTTGTGCCAGACATGCCTTGATGGCACGGCTCAACATGAACTTCACGGCTTCGTCGCGCTCGTCGAAGTCAGCAGCCAACAGTTCCATACCGGAGTCACGATCCAGACCCAGGGTCAACTGAGTCATGTCGTTGGAACCGATGGAGAAGCCGTCAAAGTACTGCAGGAACTTCTCGGCCAAAATAGCGTTGGAAGGCACTTCGCACATCATGATCAGGCGCAGGCCGTTTTCGCCACGAGCCAGACCGTGGGAAGCCAGCAGCTCAACCACACGCTCTGCCTGACCCAGGGTACGCACGAATGGCACCATGATTTCGACGTTGGTCAGACCCATTTCGTCGCGCACTTTCTTCAGGGCTTCGCATTCCATCTTGAAGCATTCTGCGAAGTCTTCGGAAAGGTAGCGAGCCACACCGCGGAAGCCCAGCATTGGGTTCTCTTCCTCGGGCTCGTAACGCGAACCACCCACCAGTTTGCGGTATTCGTTGGACTTGAAGTCCGACAAACGCACAATGACGGGCTTGGGATAGAAGGAAGCGGCCAGAGTCGCAATACCTTCAGCCAGTTTTTCCACGAAGAAAGCACGTGGGCTGGCGTAGCCACGAGCCGCCGATTCCACCGCCTTTTTCAGGTCGCTATCCACATTGGGGTAGTCCAGAACGGCTTTGGGGTGAATCGCGATGTTGTTGTTGATGATGAATTCCAGACGGGCCAGACCCACACCATCGTTCGGAATTTGCGAGAAGTCGAAAGCCAGTTGTGGGTTACCCACGTTCATCATGACTTTCAGGCCGATTTCGGGCATTTGGCCCCAGCTGACTTCCTCGATCTCGGTTTCCAGCAGACCGTCGTAAATACGGCCTTCGTCGCCTTCAGCACACGATACCGTCACTTCCTGGCCTTCTTTCAGCACGTCTGTGGCGTTGTTGCAACCGACCACGGCAGGGATGCCCAGTTCGCGAGCAATAATCGCCGCGTGGCAGGTACGGCCGCCACGGTTGGTGACAATAGCCGAAGCCAGCTTCATGATGGGTTCCCAGTTAGGGTCCGTCATGTCGGTCACCAGCACGTCGCCGGGTTTGACCAGATCCATCTCGGAGGCACCCGCCACAATACGGACTTTGCCCGAACCGATCTTCTGGCCAATGGCGCGGCCTGTAACCAACACGTCGCCGGTGGCTTTCAGGCGGTAACGCTCTTGCACATCGTTGCTGCCTTGCTGGGACTTAACCGTCTCAGGACGGGCTTGCAGAATGTAGATCTTGCCGTCGATACCATCACGACCCCACTCAATGTCCATGGGACGCTGGTAGTGTTTTTCAATAATGGTGGCGTAGCGAGCCAGTTCGATCACTTCTTCGTCGCTCAGGGAGTAACGATTGCGCTCGGACACAGGCACGTCCACGGTACGTACAGCGTGATCGGTGGTACGACCTTCGTCAAATTCCATCTTGATCAGCTTGGAGCCGATACGGCGGCTGATGATGGGGTAGTGACCGGAAGCCAGCGTTGGCTTGTAAACGTAGAACTCGTCCGGATTGACCGAACCTTGCACCACAGTTTCGCCCAGGCCGTAGGAGGAGGTCAGAAAAACCACGTCCTTGAAGCCCGATTCGGTGTCCAGGGTGAACATCACGCCGGCGCTGCCCTTGTCGGAGCGCACCATACGCTGGATACCAGCGGACAGAGCCACTTCAGCGTGGGCGTAGCCCTTGTGTACGCGGTAGGAAATAGCGCGGTCGTTGTAGAGGGAAGCAAACACGTGGTGAATCTTGCTCAGCACCTCGTCAATGCCCACCACGTTCAGGTAGGTTTCTTGCTGACCGGCAAAGGAAGCGTCAGGCAAGTCTTCCGCGGTTGCGGAAGAACGCACGGCAAAGGAACCTTTGCCATCGGCGTCCAGCTCAGCAAACGCGTCACGTACGGCTTGTTCAAACTCGGCTGGGAACGGAGTGTCGATGATCCACTGACGGATTTCGGCACCGGCAGCAGCCAGTTCACGCACGTCGTCGGCGTCCAGCGCGTCCAGACGCTGCTGAATGCGCTTGTCCAGATCCTTGTTTTTCAGGAAAACGCGGAATGCTTCGGCTGTTGTGGCAAAACCACCTGGCACGCGCACACCGGCATCAGCCAGCTGGCTGATCATTTCACCCAGCGAAGCGTTTTTACCGCCCACTGTGTCGACGTCCGTCATGCGGAGCTTGTCGAAACCAATTACGTAAGACATAAGTCACCTTGAATAGAAAAAAAAGCGTGTTTGCTTAAGGCAGTGATCCCAGCAGCGCTGTCTGTGTGATCTGTCCTAAGCAAACCTGCCTTTCCATCCCCCGATTCGAGCGGTAAATGGTAATCTTGCAAATTGTACCGTTTCCCGAGCATTGTGCACGACTTATTCCATGTCTTCTTCTCCTATTGAGCGTACCGTCTTTGTCGTTTCCGACAGCACGGGCATTACCGCCGAAACTTTCAGCAACTCCGTCCTGTCGCAATTCGCTCAATTCGAATTTCAGGCCATCCGGATCCCCTTCATCGATACCATCGAGAAAGCCCAGTCTGTCGCTGATCGCATCAACCAATGCGCGCAGGAACAGGGCCAGCAGCCTCTGGTCTTCAGCACCCTGGTTGACCCCAAGATGGCGCACATCATTGGCGCAGCCAATTGCACCTTCCTGGACTTGTTTGGTGCCTTTGTACGACACATTGAACGCGCCCTGGGGGTGAAATCCAGCCGTTCCGTGGGCCGTTCGCACTCCGGTGGCATGTCCAAGCGCTACAACAGCCGCATCGAGGCCATCAACTTCAGTCTGGCGCACGACGATGGTCAGTACGTGAATGGTCTGGAACAAGCCGACGTGATTCTGGTGGGTGTGTCCCGCTGCGGAAAAACGCCTACCAGCTTGTACTTGGCAATGCAGTATGCCGTCAAGGCCGCCAACTACCCCATCATTCCCGAAGACTTCCAGCGCGGTACCCTGCCCGCCACGCTGGCTCCTTACCGGAAAAAGATTTTTGGCCTGTCCATTCATCCAGACCGTCTGTCCGAAGTGCGTAATGAACGCCGTCCGGGTAGCAAATACGCCACCATCGAACAGTGCCGCATGGAAGTGGCCGAAGCCGAGCGCCTGATGCGTATGGAAGGCATTCCTTGGCTGTCCACCACCACCAAATCCATTGAGGAAATCTCCACCAAGATTCTGGATGATGTCGGTTTGGACCGCCGCTCCTACTAAGGATTGAACCCCTACCCCTTCGGGCGTATTCGGACAGCCTCAACATCAAGGCCTGAACCCGGTGTGATACCTGGCGCAGGCCTTTTTGTTTGCTGCGGGTACGGTATCAGGTCTGCTACGCATCCGCTTGCGCCTCTACGGGTGTCGGTTTGCCTATACCGGCTTGCATCCACTATTGTTGCCCCCTCTTAGTCCAGCTTGCCCACCCAAACCTGCGGGTGCTGATCGGCCCAAGGCAAGGCTTGCTCCAATTGCCCAGCCAGCCCGAACAAAAGGCATTCCTGGCCATAGCCGGCTGTAAACATCATCCCTATGGGTAAAGAGGTGGCCACATCCTGCCCAGCAGGCACGGACATGGAGGGCGAACCGCTGATATTGGCCAAAGCAGCAAAAGGCGTTTGCCGGAAGACGTGGGCAATCCAGCCCAGGCCATCCACCTGATCCTGTACCTTGTTGTACTCGCCCACCTTCATGGGCAGCGTAGGTACGGTGGGCGTCATCAGCACATCGTACTTCTGGAAATACGCCCCTAAATTCCGTGAGACTGTATTGCGCACGGCAATCGCCCCCAGAATATCAATCCCGCTAATCTTCTTGCCGTAGGCGTAGGCCGCCAGCGTGGCCTGTTCCAGATACTCCTCGTTCACCGGGCGTCCTGTCGCCGCTGCAATGCTGTCTATCCATGCAGCCGTATTCACGTTCCAGAACTGAGCATTGGCGTGCACAAAAGCCTCCCAACTGACGCCGGAATCAAACACCAGGGGCTCCACCTGATGGCCCAAGGACTCCAACACCGAAGCCATATCAATCGCCTTGGCCGCTATGGCAGATTGGGTTTTATCGCCGCTGGGCGGGTCCATCATCAAGCCGATACGCAAGGAACCCGGATTCTTCTTGACGGCCGATAAAAAGCTCTGCGGGGGCGCCGCGGTGTAATAGGGCTCGCCGATACCGGGACGACTAATCGCATCCAGCAAGGCCGCACTGTCTCGCACACTGCGGCTGACACCCAGGTGGGCCAGCAGACCACTCCACACTTCATCTTGCTGAGGACCGCTGGAGACACGCCCCCGAGTGGGCTTCAAACCAAACAGGCCGTTCACTGCTGCAGGGACACGAATAGAGCCACCGCCGTCAGTTGCATGCGCCACCGGCACCATCCCTGCCGCCACTGCAGCGGCCGACCCGCCTGTAGAGCCGCCAGCATTAAAAGCCGGGTTCCAAGGGTTCAGCGTAGGGCCTACGCAGCGCGCCTCCGTCGTGGTACTGATAGCGAACTCCGAGGTGGTCGTTCGCCCCAGCGTAACCAGTCCCGCCTCCTTGTAGAGGCTCATCAAGGTGCTGTCTGCATCCATCACCATATCTTGCGCCAGCTTGCTGCCCAGCTCGTAGCGCTTGCCCTTCATGGTGATCGCCAAATCTTTAATCAAAAACGGGACGCCGTAGAGTACGGAGTCCCGGTCGGCATGGGGATCAACTTCCCCGTCCCAGCTCTCTACAACCGCATTAATTTTACTGTTCAGGGTGTCGACAGCTTTTTTGCCAACTTGGCTTAATTCTTGAACACTGATTTGTTTCTTGGCGACCAGCTCAGCCAGAGCCAGGGCATCATAGGTCGCGTATTCGCTAAGTTTCATTGTTGACCTCATCTGAAAAAGATTAGGAATCCAGCCGGATACAACGATGCAGCGATAAAGGGAGGGAAAGACGACTCTGCACGAGCCGCTAGCAGACAAGCGCCTACTGCGCCAGGCACTCCGTACTAGCGTACCGATAAGCAGGCGCCTTACTAGATGATTTACTTGATTTTACAAATAGAGACAAGTGCTAGATCAAGACAAAATTAGCCCATACAGGCTAACTCTGCGTGATGCTGTGCAATAAAGCCGCTGGAACTAGCGGCTATGCTGACGACGTTGCTCGTACAGGCACAGTGCGGTGGCAATGGCCACGTTCAAGGACTCAACACCGGGCGCCTGGGGAATGAACAAGCGTTGATTCGCCTTTGCCAGCAAGGCCGGGCTGACACCTTGGCCCTCATTACCAAAAACCCAAATCCCTTGGTCTGGCAGGCTGGACTCGTACAGGTCCTGGGTATTCGGGCCCAGAGAGGTCACCAGCACCGGCAAGGCCGCTTGTTCAAGCAATGCTACTCCATCGACCTGCTCATGGATTTGAATGGAGAAATGAGCGCCCTGCGCACTACGCAGCACTTTCTGTGACCACACGCTGGCACAGCCCGGTGTCAGATACACCGCTTCCAGGCCCACCGCCACGGCGGTGCGCAGCACCGTGCCTACATTGCCCGGATCTTGAACCTGATCCAGCAAGATGGCGCGTTTCGTGGGAGCCGTCCAAGTCTGTCCACGAGGCACGCGGACAATAAAGCCTATGCCCTGCCCCTGGCCGACCTGGGAGACTGCATTCATCAAAGTGGCATTGAAGGTGACGCTGCTATGGCCTGGCAAGAAACGCGCCAGCTCCAGCAACTCGTCGGAGTGGCGGTCCATCTCGAAAACAGCCAGTTCCGGCAAACCACGGCGTTCCAGCCACATTTGGCACAGATGAATGCCTTCCAACCAAATCAGTTGATCGCCCCCGTCCAGCTCGCGTTTATCGTGAGCCAAGCGCTGTACTCGTTTGAACAGCGCATTATCTTTGGATTCAATCAGCCTCATTGTCTTGAACTTACCTAACTAAAGATGCGCGTACCGGCGCGAAACTTCGACGATGCTCGGGACAAGGCCCGTGCTGGGACAAACGATCCAAATGCAAGGCCGTCCCGTAGCCTTTATGCTGGTCGAAACCGTATTCGGGATAGTCTCGGTGCAATTCCAGGCAGACCGCATCCCGCGCTGTTTTGGCCAAAATCGATGCGGCCGCAATGGCGGCATGGCTGGCGTCACCCTTGATGATGGCTTCTGCGGGGCAACACAGGCCGCCTGGAATGCGATTGCCATCCACCAAGGCTTGTTCGGGTTTGATGCTCAGGCCATTACAGGCTCGTTGCATCGCCAACATGGCAGCGTGCAAGATATTGATGTCATCAATTTCTGCCACACTAGCGCTGGCAATTTCCCAGGCTAAGGCTCTTTCCTTGATCAACACAGCCAGGGCTTCACGGCGCTTGGCGGTCAGCTTCTTGGAGTCGTTCAGGCCTTCAATGGGATTGTTCGGGTCCAGAATCACAGCAGCGGCAAAAACGGGACCGGCCAAGGGACCACGCCCTGCTTCGTCCAGCCCCGCCACCAAACCTGCCGAGACATCACTGACTAATAAATCCAGCTGCTTCATGCACGCGCCATATTCAAAATGACCTCGGCCGCCAAGGCGGGGGTATCCCGACGCAAGGTTAAATGCATCTCGGTAAAGACCTGCTCGATATGAGCCACATACTCCTGATCGCTCAAGGCTTTCCAGCACTCCTGCGCCAGCTTCTGAGGTTCGGCATCTTCTTGCAGCAGCTCGGGCACGACAAAATCGCGAGCCAGCACATTAGGCAAACCCACCCAAGGCACATACGGCCTGTCCTGGCCGGACTTCCAACGTATGATGCGCTCCATCATGGGGCTGAGCACATACGAAATAACCATAGGACGCTTGTACAAGGCCGTTTCCAGGCTGGCGGTACCGCTGGCCACCAGCACCGCGTCACTGGCCTCCATCACCGTCCAGGCGGGTGGACGGACCACTCCTTCCGAATCCGGCTGACGAATACCCGCTGTGTTGGCATCAATAATGTGCAAGTTACGGATAGGATGCTGAACCAGAGCCTCTTCAAATTCCTGACGGCGCTTGGGATTGACCATGGGCACCAGAATCATCAGATCCGGGTCCTGGTCCTGCAAAATCTGTACAGCCTGCAAGAAGCGCGGCGACAGCATCTTGACCTCGGAGGAGCGGCTGCCAGGCAACACGCCCAGAATACGACCCGTCTCGGGCAAACCCAGGCGACGACGAGCGTCGGCCTTGTCCGGCTGCAATGGGATATTCGCTGCCAAAGGATGGCCCACATAGGTCACCGGAATGCCTTCCTTTTCATAGATCTCCGTCTCGAAAGGAAACAGCACCAGCATATGGGAAACCGCTTCGCGGATTTTGTGGATACGCTCGTAGCGCCAGGCCCAGATCGAGGGCCCCACAAAGTGCACCGTAGGCACACCAGCCTGACGCAAACGATGCTCCAGGCGCAGATTGAAGTCCGGGGCGTCAATGCCCACAAACACATCGGGACGTTGCCGCAACCATTGATTGCGCATGCCCAAATAGGTGGAGACCAGACCCGGAATACGTTTGAGCGCCTCGACGTAACCAAATACCGTCAAGGCGTCCATGGGATAGTATTGGTGGAATTGCTGGGCGGCCATCTCGGGGCCACCTATGCCTTCTACCTGCACGCCAGGATTGCCCTGGCGCAGCCCTTGAATGATGCGAGCCGCCAGTAAATCGCCAGACGGCTCCCCGGCCACCATTCCTATACGCAGATCCCGCTTGGCCCCTGTTTGCCCCGACCCGTCTGAACGTGCCGCTAATGGGCTGGAGGCGCTGCTCATGGTCGGCAAATACCCCGGCTGGAGTCATTCAAGAAGTCGATCATGACCTGAACCGCGGCACGGCAGTCAGGCTGCGTTTCCTGCAAGGCTTGCATTTGCTCTACCGCCTGCTCCACCGTCAGCTTGCGACGATACAGCAGCTTGTAGCTTTCCTTCACCGCCGAAATCGCTTCAGCCGAAAAGTTACGACGGCCCAAGCCTTCACTGTTGACACCGACAGGACGGAAAGGATCGCCTGCACCGATGACATAAGGAGGAATATCCTGACGCACCGAACTGGTACCACCAATCATGCTGTGCGCACCGATACGACCGAACTGGTGCACGGCAGTCAAACCGCCCAGAATGGCCCAATCGCCAATATGTACGTGGCCGCCCAACTGGACGCTATTGGCAATAATGGTGTGATTGCCAATCTGGCAATCGTGAGCAATGTGGGTGTAAGCCATGATCCAGTTGTCATTGCCAACACGGGTCACGCCCACATCCTGCACCGTGCCGGTGTTGATGGTGACGTATTCACGAACCATATTGCCATCGCCGATTTCCAGGCGAGTCGGTTCTCCAGCGTACTTCTTGTCCTGCGGCATGCCCCCGATGGAGCAGAAACGGTAGAAATGGTTGTTGCGACCAATCGTGGTCACGCCATCTATCACGCAGTGAGGGCCCACTTTGGTGCCCGCCCCTATCGTGACATTGGGCCCGATAATGCTGTAAGGCCCGACCTCGACATCATCTGCAAGCTGAGCGCCTGCTTCGATGATGGCCGTTTCATGAATACGCATAAACTATTCTTCCAATTGACGGATAGCACACATAATTTTGGCTTCGGCAACCACTTGGCCATCGACCAGGGCGCGGCCTGTGTACTTGCACAAAGCGCGGCTGATGCGGTCAGCCGTCACTTCCAGACGCAACTGATCGCCTGGCATCACGGGCTTGCGGAAACGCGCGCCATCCACACCGACCAGGTAATAGGCCAGTTTGTTGTCCACTTTGGCGTACGGATCCTCGGGATCGGTAAAAGAGAACAGTGCGGCTGCCTGAGCCATGGCTTCAATGATCAAGACCCCAGGCATCACCGGCATATGCGGAAAGTGACCTGTAAAAAAGGGTTCATTCATCGACACGTTTTTAATGGCGACGATGCTCTTGCCGGGCACCAGTTCCAAGACGCGATCGACCAGCAGCATCGGGTAACGATGAGGGAGGCGATCCATAATTTGTCGAATGTCGAGTTCCATGTCCTGTCCTGCTTATTTTTGTTTATTGATATGTTCAGATGATTCATTTGCCCCATCCGCCTGCTGACGTTCCAAAGAACGCAGGCGACGGCGCAAACCGCTCAATTGTCCCAATACGGCAGCATTTTTCTGCCAGTCCTGGTGTCCTGCAAAGGGATAAACCCCGGTATAACGTCCGGGCTGGCTGATGTTGGAGGTAACAGCCGTACCGCCAGAGACGTGCACGTCATCCCCCAGAACCAGGTGTCCCGAGAGCATCGCTGCCCCGGCAATCGTACAACGTGCCCCAATCTGGGTAGAGCCGGCCACCCCCACACACGCCGCCATGGCGGTATGTTCACCGACCTGCACGTTATGACCGATCATGATCTGGTTATCCAGCTTGACGCCGTTGGCCAGCACCGTGTCGTCCAGTGCGCCACGGTCCACCGTCGTATTGGCACCGATTTCAACATCGTCACCAATACGTACATGACCGATCTGCGCGATCTTGGCCCACGCCCCCTTCCCTTTCACGGGATCCGGTGCGAAGCCAAAACCATCCGCGCCCAGCACCACACCCGAATGCAGAATGGCGCGTGCACCAATATGCACCTGATGGTAAAGAGTGACACGTGCGTGCAGCAAGCAGTCCTGACCCAAGGTGGAGCCTGCGCCAATTACGCAATGCGCGCCCAAACGGGTGCCCCGTCCGATCTTGACACCGGCCTCGATCACACAGAATGGCCCGACCGACACACCTTCGCCCAAGTCAGCGCTGGCATCAATCACCGCACTGGGATGAATGCCCTGGGGCAAATCCGCCATGCGTACCTGATCAAAACGTTGCGCCAGCAGCGCGTACATCAGATAAGGTTGCGAGCACAAAACCGGGATAAAGGACGGTGCAAAGCCCAGACCTTCATAGACTTGTGGTGTCAGAATCACCACCGCAGCAGAGGTCTGCTCCAGCAGATCCTGCATCTTGGGATTGGACAGAAAGCTGATTTCCTCCGGGCCCGCAGAAAGCAAAGAGCCTAGGCCCCGAATCCGGGGCATAGGCTCTTTAATGCCTTCTGGCAGCTTGCAATCCAGTCCGGTCTTGTTGATGGCGTCTATGAGTTCAGACAGCTGTACAGCCTGATCAACGTTCAGCAATACCGGCATAGTGCATCAACCGCCCAGTGCTTTCAGAACTTCCTCGGTGATGTCCACACGTGGGCTAACCGTAACGGCGTCCTGAATGATCAGGTCGTAGCCTTGGGAGTCAGCAATACGCTTGATGGCGGCATCAGCCTGCTCAACAATGGCCGAGAACTCTTCGTTGCGGCGACGGTTGAAGTCTTCCTGGAATTCGCGACGCTTGCGCTGCAAGTCGGAATCCAGATCAGCCAGCTGACGCTGACGCTTCACACGGTCGGACTCGGACAGCACAGGAGCGTCCTTGTCGAACTTCTGAGCTTGCGAACGCAGGTTGTTGGCCATGCGCTCCAGCTCTTCGTCGCGACGCTTGAATTCTGCTTCGATTTTGGTCTGGGCAGCTTTGGCGGGCTTGGAATCACGCAAGATACGCTCTGTGCTGACAAAACCGATTTTGGTCTGTGCCTGAACAACAGGTGCAGCGGTCATGGCGCCGACACCCAGCGCGGCAGCCAGAACGAGCGCTTTATTGCCACGCGACAAGCTGCGGGCGATGTTTGTAAGTTTTAATGCGATGTTTGACTTCATGAAAAATCTACCTTGCTAATTAGGCTGCAGAATAGTGCAATTGTGCCACTAAACACGAACATCAGAAAGCGGTACCAATCTGGAACTGGAAGGCTTGTTTGTCGTCACCTTCCTTGGCGCGCAAGGCGCGACCGTAGGACAACTGCAGAGGACCGAGTGGGGATTCCCACGACAAGCCCAGACCAGCAGCGTACTTCCAACCGCATGGGTCTTCCGACAGACGATCAGGGCGACCCATTGGGCAACCACCGCTGGTGTTGTCCACTTTGCCGGCATCGGCAAAGACGAACCAACGCAACGTGCGGTCACGTGAGGCACCGGGGAATGGCAGGTACAGCTGGGCGTTGGCGATCATTCGACGCGAACCACCCAGGTAGTCACCCGTCAAGGTATCGCGACCACCCAAGGATGCGCCTTCATAGCCACGTACCGAACCGATACCACCGGCATAGACGTTCTTGATAACCGGGAAGCTCTTGCCACCGATGCTGCGACCATAATCAATGGCACCATTCAGAGCCAGCGTGTAGGCACGGCCCAAGGGAATGTAATGCTGGTGGCTGGCGCGCAGCATGTAGTAGCGCAGGTCCATCGTCCCCATATCCGCCGACAGGCTGGTCAAGCTGCCCTTGTTGGGAGCAATTGCGCTGTCACGGGTGTCCTTAGACCAACCCAGGTTGAAAATAAAGGTATTTGTGCCTTCACCGTACTCATTCACGTAATCCTGGTAGGCACGTGGCGTGTACTGGGGGCTGAGGCGAGAGAGCTTGTTGTGCTCGAAGTTCACGCCCATGAACACACGGTCGAACTCGGAGATTGGCACACCGAAGTTCAAGCCGGCACCGATGGCGGTGTTCTGGTAATCACCCCAACCATCATTGGACTGGTAAGGCGTGGTACGACGGTAGTAAATCGAGGTGGTTTTGCTGATGCCGTCGCCAGTCCAGAAAGGATTGGTGTGGCTGATCACCGCCGCACGGTTCACCTTACTGGTATTGACCTGCAAGGACAGACTATTACCACTACCGAAGATGTTGTCCTGGCTGATACCTGCCGACAACATCAACTTGTCAGTGGAGCCGTAACCAATACCCAGGTTAACCAAGCCGGTGGGCTTTTCTTTCACGTCCACGTTTACGTCGACCTGGTCAGGCGAACCGGGCACAGGTTTGGTGTTCACGTCCACTTCATTGAAGTAGCCCAGACGGTCAATACGGTCACGCGAGAACTTGATGGCGTCCGAGTCATACCAGGCCGCTTCTTGCTGACGCATTTCACGGCGTACCACTTCATCACGAGTACGGACGTTTCCGCCTACCTCGATACGACGCACATACACGCGACGACCGGGATCGACGTAGAAGGTCAAGTCAGCTGTGTGATTTTCGCGATCCAGAACCGGATTCGGATTGGCATTGGCAAACGCATAACCCAGGCCGCCCAAGTACTCGGTAATCGATTTCACAGTGGCGCTGGTTTTGTCCGAGGAGAAGACCTCGCCTTCTTTCTGCTGGACCAGAGGCTGGATCTTGTCCTCCAGACCCAGCAGATCACCCGCCAGCTTGACACTGCTCAGCTTGTAAGGCTGGCCTTCGTGGATGGTCAAGGTGATGAAAATATCTTTGCGGTCCGGGGAAATCGAAACCTGAGGTGCCTCGGCGGAGTACTCCAGAAAGCCGCGGTTCAGGTAGTAGGAGCGGATGCGCTCCATATCGCCTTCCAGCTTCTCGCGGGAGTATTTATCGGTACCGGTGTACCAGGTCATCATGCCCGAAGTCGTCAACTCCATCTGATCGAGCAAGTCACCTTGCGAGACGGCTTCCGTACCGACGATGCGGATTTCCTTGATCTTGGCCAGACCGCCTTCAAAAATGTCAAAGCTGACACCGACGCGGTTACGTGGCAAAGGCGTGATGATAGGTGTGATTTCCACACCGTACTTGCCCTTGGACAAGTATTGTTGTTTCAGCTCGAATTCGGCCCGTTCCAGCATGGAACGGTCAAAAACCCTGCCTTCTCCAAAGCCTACCTGAGCCAGGGAGTTGGTAATATTCTTCGCATCGAACTCGCGCATGCCATTAAAGGACACCGACGCGATGGTTGGACGCTCTTTGACGTTGACGATCAGCACATTGGTGCTGGTGTCAATTTGCACGTCGCTGAAAAAGCCCGTGGCGTACAAACGCTGAATCGCGTCTGCGGCCTGCTCTTCCGAGAAGGACTCACCGACCTTGACAGGCAGGGACGAGAACACGGCGCCGGGGTCGACCCGCTGGATGCCGTTGACTTGAATATCGCGCACGACAAACGGTGCAAATGCATTCGCCAAGGCGGGAGCAAGCAGACTTGCCACCAATACGGGCAGAACACGCAACGCAAAAGTAGGTTTCCGGCTAAACGACATCCTGGACAATCCTTGGTCGGTCAAATGGTTGGAAATTGTATGCCACCCGCCCTCAACTGAAAAGGCGGGTGATGTCATTAAAAAAAGCAATACTCATCAGCAGGGCCAACAAGGCCAGGCCCAGGCGCTGACCGACAAGCATCATACGCTCCGAAGCGGGCTTGCCGCGCACAGCTTCGATGGCATAGTACAGTAGATGCCCCCCGTCCAACATAGGTACGGGTAACAAATTCAGTAAACCGATGCTAATACTGATCAGGGCCAGGAAATTCAGGTAGGCGATCAAGCCAATACGTGCTGTCTGGCCCGCATAATCCGCAATAGTAACCGGCCCGCTGACATTACGTACAGAGACTTCCCCCGTAATCATGCGCCCGATCATCTTCAAAGAGAACCAGAAGGTCTGCCCGGTACGGGTAAATCCGCGTTCCACGCTCTCGATCGGCCCATAACGCACCAGTGTCATGGGCATATCCATAGCCACTTTTGCACCGATACGCCCCTGCGCATTGGCATCACCTTCAGGAGTGAGGAGCAGGCGTTGAATTTCGCCGTCCCGCAGCACGTCAAGCTCCAGTGTCTTGCCTGCGGATTGTTGCACCTTTTGAACGAAAGCCGTGATCCCGGGCTCGATCAAATCATCCAGCCGGACAATAAGGTCATCCTCCCGCAGGCCTGCCTGTTCGGCTGCCGTATCTTTAAACACCTCTTGGACGATGGATCGCGCCGGACGCAGTACCAATCCTGCCTGGGCCATCAAGTCCTGCCCGTCTGGCAAAATCTCGCCCGCCGGTAATCTCAAGTAACGATTTTGTTCCTGTCCAAGCGTGTCCTTGACGCCCACTTCCAGCTCGCCGCCCGAGGACAAGGCGTCCATAAAGGCCCAACGCGCCTGCAACCAGGAGTCCACCGGCTTGCCATCGACAGAGATCAGGCGATCACCAGCCTGGAAACCAGCTTGTGCAGCGGGTGTCCCTTCTGGAACGGGGCCAATTTGCGCAATAGGCTCTTGAGTACCCAGCAAGCCCACAAAAGCGTAGATCACCACGGCCAGAATCAGGTTGGCCATCGGGCCGGCCAGCACAATCGCGGCGCGTTGTCGCAGGGGTTTGTGGTTGAAAGATTCGTCGATCTGGGCCTGCGTGGCATGAGCAGGCGGATCATTTTGCATGGCGACATAGCCGCCCAAGGGCAAGGCCGAGACGGCCCATTCGGTACCATTCTTGTCAAAACGGCGGTACAGCACCTTGCCAAAACCAATCGAAAACCGCTCTACCCGCACCCCGCAACGACGGGCCACCCAGTAGTGACCCAGCTCGTGAAAGGTCACCAGCACGCCCAACGCTACCAAGAAAGCCAGCACGGTAAAGAGCATGTTAAGTCCTGTTAAATACGCGCAGAGCTTCGGCAGTAATCCAGCGCCAGCGAACGGGTTTCGCTATCAAGCTCCAAGACCCCGTCCAGAGCATCCAAGGCCTGGCTGGCACGGCCATTGAGCTTGTCCAGGCAATGCTCGATCACAGCCGGAATCTGAGTATAGCCAATCTGCCGTTCCAGGAAGCGGTCTACGGCGATTTCATTGGCGGCGTTCAAGGTCACGCAGGCGGCCTGACTGCTGCGCAAGGCATCATAGGCCAGTCGCAGACAGGGGAAACGCAGAAAATCAGGCTGCTCAAAATCCAGACGCCCCATTGTGGCCAGATCCAGCAAGCCTACGCCGCTATACAAACGCTCCGGAAAGCCCAGACCGTAGGCAATCGCCGTACGCATGTCAGGCTGACCCAATTGCGCCATGACGGAACCGTCTATGTACTCGACCATGGAGTGAATCACGCTTTGCGGATGCACCACCACATCAATCTGGTCAACAGGCACTGAAAACAGCCAATGCGCCTCGATGACTTCCAGACCTTTATTCAGCATGGTGGCCGAGTCCACCGAAATTTTGCGGCCCATGCTCCAGTTAGGATGCGCGCAGGCCTGCTCGGGTGTCACTCCCTCCAGCTCGAACAGATTGCGCGAGCGGAAAGGTCCGCCGGAAGCGGTTACCAAAAGACGGCGCAGAGCCGCAACTGGCTGACCAGGTTCCGGCGGCAGCTCACCCGCCAGGCATTGGTAGATGGCGCTGTGCTCAGAGTCAATGGGCATCAACTGCGCCCCGCCCTCTTGCACGGCTTGCATGAAGATACGACCCGCAGCAACCAGCGCTTCTTTATTAGCCAGCAGCACACGCTTGCCGGCACGTGCAGCGGCCAGGGCCGAGGGCAAACCTGCGGCGCCGATAATCGCGGCCATGACGGTAGTGACTTGCGGATCGGCAGCCGTGTCGGCCAGCGCCTGAGCACCTACCCGAATCTCCGGCAAGGCACCGCCCTGCCACGCGGCCAGAAAGCGGCTACGCGCGGCTTCATCCGGCACAAGAACAACGCGGGCTGCGCTGTCACGAGCTTGCTCGGCCAGCAGCTCCATACGAGTGTGGCCGCTCACGGCATAAACCGCCATCCGATCGGGATGACGAGCAATCACATCCAGTGTGCTGATACCAATAGAGCCAGTGGCTCCTAACACACAAACATGCTGGAAACTCATGAGTTCTTCCTTGACGCAAACACTTTGAATCCACGCAGGACTAAAAGAGCCACGCCCCACTTAGCAACAAGGCCACGGGAGCAACCGGCAGCAAGGCGTCGATACGGTCGTACACCCCACCATGGCCGGGCAATAATTGACTGGAATCTTTAACAGCGGCACGGCGCTTGAGCAGGGACTCAAACAAATCACCCACGATAGAGAGGGCCGCCAGAGCAACACCCAAAGCAGCCGTGGCCACCCAGCCCCAGCGCTGCTGCACGTCGGCGCCGAAACTGCCGGCCCAATTTGCGCTGATCAACATCCATGCAGCAGCGGCAACCATACCACCGAGCGCTCCAGCCCAGGTCTTGCCCGGACTGACACGCGGGGCCAGTTTGGCTTTACCGAAGGCACGTCCAGCGAAGTAAGCAGCGATGTCTGCCACCCAGATCAGGACCAGCAAGGAGAGCACGTAAACAATGCCCTGTGTATGCAGAAACAGATACAGGCTGGCCCAGGCGACCAAAGGAGCGAGCACACCCATCACGCTAAGCAAGACGCCTTGTGCACGCTGTGTGGCCTGACCTTGCTGTACCAGCCCGGTAGCGCCTACGACCCACAAGGCCGCCATCAGGGGCACCAGACCACGGTAGACCAAATCAGCCGCCTGCCCTTGCGGGCCGGTGTGATACCAGTGCACGCTTAGCCACAGCATCAAGGCACCGTTAAGCAAGGCCAGGGGCCAGGCCCAACGCTGCTGCTCCTGGGACAGGCTCAGGCGCTCCCATTCCCAGCAAGCCAGCGTACTCATCAGGACAAAAATAGCCAGCAATGGCCAGCGCACGGGGGCAAGCATGGCCGCGCCCAGAATGACCAGCAGGATCAGGGCGGTGATGACACGTTGTTTCAACATAGATAAGGCTCCGTCAAGGCGCGGGGCTACCCTGCACCTGGGCACTGGTGCGCCCAAAGCGCCGCTCGCGCCCACGATACCACTCGAAGGCCTGCTCCAGCTGCGCCCGGTCAAAATCCGGCCAGTACGCGTCTGTAAAGTACAGTTCGGTATAGGCCATCTGCCAGATCAAAAAATTGGAAATGCGGCGCTCTCCGCCCGTGCGGATGAACAAATCCGGTTCGGGGGCGTAAGACATCGCCAAATAGGGACTGAACATGGCCTCATCCAGTTGTTCGGGATGATCGACCAAATGGGGATTGGCAGCCAAGGCCTTTCGGGTCGCCTGCAAAATATCCCAACGACCACCGTAATTGGCGGCAATCGTCAAATGCAAGGTGTCGTTATCACGCGTTTGTTCTTCTGCGTCGGCAATCAGCCCGCGCAATTCTTCGCTAAATGCGGATAGCTCACCAATAATATGAAGTCGGACGCCGTTTTTTTTCAGTGTTGCCACTTCTTTTTGCAGCATCTTGACGAACAGCCCCATCAACAGAGACACCTCTTCAGGAGGGCGTCGCCAGTTCTCGGAGCTGAACGCAAACAGGGTCAAATAACGCACGCCGAGCTCGCCACAGGCCTCGACAATACGCCGGACGGTTTGCACACCACGCAAGTGCCCTGCCGTGCGTGGCAAAAGACGACGGGTTGCCCATCGTCCATTGCCGTCCATGACAATCGCCAGGTGGCCAGGAACCTGACCGTGTTCCGGAATAGTTTGGGTAGAACTGAAAGAAATCACCTAGCCACCTGTGCAAAAGCCGTTAGACCGTCATGATCTCGGCTTCTTTCTGGGCGATCAGCTTGTCGACTTCAGCCACATACTTGTCGGTCAGCTTCTGGATTTCGTCCTGGGCGCGACGCTCGTCGTCCTCGGAGATTTCCTTGTCCTTGACTTGCTTTTTGAGCGTGTCATTGGCGTCACGACGCAGGTTGCGAATGGCGACCTTGGCATCTTCGCCTTCGCCACGCACCACTTTGGCCAGATCGCGACGGCGCTCTTCGGTCAGCGCAGGCATGGGCACACGAATGCTCTCGCCCATCGAGATGGGGTTCAGACCCAGCTCGTTATCACGAATGGCTTTTTCAATCGGGCCAGCCATATGCTTTTCCCACACTTGCACGTTCAGCGTGCGAGCATCCACCACCGTGATGTTGCCCACCTGGCTGACCGGCACCATGGAGCCGTAGTACTCAACCTGAATGTGATCGAGCAAGCCTGCAGTAGCACGGCCAGTGCGAATTTTGGCCAGGCCTGTCTTGAGAGACTCGAGGGACTTACCCATCCGGCTGTCGGTCGATGCTTTAATCTCGGAAAGACTCATGGACTAAATTCCTATAACTTTAAACGTGAACCAGGGTGCCTTCATCTTCACCAGAGACCGCGCGCGTCAAGGCGCCGGGCTTGTTGATGGAGAACACTTTGATCGGCAGTTTCTGATCGCGACACAAGGCAAAGGCGGTCGCGTCCATCACTTCCAGACGGCGTACGATAGCCTCATCAAAGCTGATACGCGAGTAACGCGTCGCACCTGGATCTTTATTGGGATCGGCACTGTAGATGCCGTCGACTTTGGTCGCTTTCAGTACGATTTCCGCACCCACTTCGGCGCCGCGCAAGGCTGCTGCCGTATCGGTAGTAAAGAACGGGTTGCCCGTACCGGCTGCAAAAATAACAACTTTGTTTTCTTCCAGGTAACGCAGTGCCTTCGGACGAATGTAAGGCTCTACGACCTGCTCAATATTCAGGGCAGATTGCACACGGGCATCCAGGCCACGGTGCTTCAAGGCATCTTGCAAGGCCAGCGCATTCATGACGGTAGCCATCATGCCCATGTAGTCGGCTGTCGCACGATCCATGCCCTGGGCACCTGGAGCGATGCCGCGAAAGATATTGCCCCCGCCAATCACGATAGCCAGCTGTACCCCCAACTGGGCAACCTGGGCGATCTCCTCCGTCATGCGAATGATTGTGCTGCGATTAATACCGAACGAGTCCTCGCCCATCAGCGCTTCGCCGGAGAGCTTCAACAGAACACGTTTGTAATGAGGGGTAGTCATGGGTGGGATTCCAAGTGACGAAGACAGAAGAGAGTGTAAAGCAGCAGGGCAGGCACCGCCACTACGGTGCCTGCCCTGAAAAAACAAGCTAGATTAGGCTTGGCCGGCAGCAGCAGCTACCTCAGCGGCGAAATCTTCAACACGCTTCTCAATGCCTTCACCCACAACGTACAGGGTAAAGCCAGCGATCGATGCTTTTTTCTCGTCCAGCATTTGCTGCACGCTTTGCTTGTCGTTCTTGACGAAAGGCTGGCTCAGCAGAGTCACTTCTTTCAGGAACTTGGCAACAGCGCCGTCAACCATTTTGGTGACGATGTCAGCAGGTTTGCCGGATTCAGCGGCTTTCTGAGCAGCCACGGAGCGCTCGGCTTCGATCTCGGCAGCGTCAACACCCGAAGCGTCCATTGCTTTAGGACGAGTCGCGGCGATGTGCATGGCCAGGTCTTTACCCACTTCTTCGTCGCCACCGGCGAAATCAACCAATACGCCGATCTTGCCACCGTGAACGTAGCTGGCCAGTTGGCCGGCTGTTTCGTAGCGCTGGAAGCGACGGATAGAGATGTTTTCACCAATTTTGCCAACCAGAGCAGCGCGCACGGTCTCGACATTGCTGTCGGCCAGTGGCAGTTCAGCCAAAGCGGCCAGATCTGCCGGGTTGTTCTTGGCAACCAGTTGGGCGACGTCGTTGATAAAGCCGATGAAGTCATCGTTCTTGGCAACAAAGTCGGTTTCGCAGTTAACTTCAACTACGGAGCCGGTCTTGGCATCGTCAGCGATGTAAACAGAAACCAGGCCTTCAGCGGTAACGCGGGTAGCTGCTTTGCTAGCCTTGCTGCCCAGCTTCACGCGCAAGATTTCTTCAGCACGTGCCATATCGCCGTCGGCTTCGGTCAGTGCTTTTTTGCATTCCATCATGGGCGCGTCGGTTTTCTCGCGCAATTCTTTAACCATCGATGCGGTGATTTGAGCCACGGTTTTCTCCAATTCTGTAGAACATGCCCCGGCAAGCCGGGGCGATACGAAGGGTCACTGTAGCTGTCTGCCATGACAACTGATGGTGTCTGGCAGACAGCGGTGAGCCTGTTACTCCTGGGTGTCAGCCTGAACTTCGACGAACTCTTCGTCAGCGGCGATTTCTTCAACCAGACCATTCAGGTTCTGTTCGCGGCCAGCCAGCACGGCGTCAGCCATGCCACGGGCGTACAGAGCGATAGCCTTGGCCGAGTCATCGTTACCAGGGATCACGTAATCCAGACCTTCTGGCGAGTGGTTGGTATCAACCACGGCCACCACGGGGATACCCAGAGTGCGGGCTTCAGCCACGGCAATCTTGTGGTAGCCAACGTCGATCACGAACAGGGCGTCAGGCAGGTTGTTCATGTCCTTGATACCGCCGATGGCCTTGTTCAGCTTTTCCAGTTCGCGTTCGAACATCAAGGCTTCTTTCTTGCTCATGGTTTCCAGACGGCCTTCAGCCATCTGAGCTTCCATTTCCTTCAGACGCTTGATGGAAGTCTTGACCGTTTTGAAGTTGGTCATCATGCCACCCAACCAGCGGCTGTCGACGTAAGGCATGCCGCAACGTTCGGCCTCAGCAGCCACCAGTTCGCGAGCAGCGCGCTTGGTGCCTACAAACAGCACGTTGCCACCACGGGCAGCCAGTTGACGCACGAATTTGGTTGCTTCTTCGTACTGAACAACCGTTTTTTCCAGGTTGATGATGTGGATGTTGTTACGCTGACCGAAGATGAACGGAGCCATCTTGGGGTTCCAGTAACGGGTTTGGTGGCCAAAGTGCACACCAGCTTCCAGCATTTCACGCATTAAAGACATAAAGTTCTCCAAGGGTTTGGTCTTGTAACTGCCCGGTATCCGGTAAGGGCCGCAGCCTGTGCTGCATTCCAGACACCCCGAGACGGACAGTCACGCGATTTACAACTTAAAACATAAAAACGTTGCCCAACATGAGCGAACGCCTGCACTGCAACGGACTCACGCCTGCAGGCAGACAAGATATCTGCCATCCGGGCCCGAGCCTGAAACTTTTCTGGCTACCGCCTGCATACAGGGTAATGTTCGCAGGTGTATCCTAGAGGATTGCCTGGTCAGCCTCTGTCGAACAAGAACCGGGCTGCTGCCCATGTTGCTTTTGCAACGCTTGTGATCGTGCTGACCCTGTATTCGTTGTGAATTTTGCGTGTTTTTGCTGGCTCGCAGCGCCCTGAGGCGTTTTTTTCAATCTTGGAGCAGACTGTCCTGACCCCTTGCTTGACTCATCAGTTCTGAAGATTCAGAAAGCCTGAGAAAAGCCGGTCAACCCAGGAGAACCTAGATTTAATGCGGTAAACAGCTTCTTGCGCTGCCTGACACCGCCTTGCTTGGAAGCCGCCAGATCACCCCAAACGGGACTGTGCGTAACTGCAAAATTCACAAAAGCCTATAATTCTACTATTTTTCAATAGACCTGTTCAAGTTGCTATGAGTATTCTCGTCACAGACCCCACTGATCTCGAAAAAATGCGCGCTGCTTGCCAGACCGCGGCATCCATCCTTGATTACCTGACTCCCTTTGTCAAAGCAGGTGTCACGACCGGCGAACTGGATCGCCTGTGCATGGAGCGCATCAATGAACTGGGGGTCAAATCTGCCACCGTAGGCTACGCGCCTCCTGGCTACCCACCCTTTCCAGGCTCTATTTGTACCTCCGTCAACCACGTTATCTGTCACGGCATCCCCGGCGACAAAGTGTTGAAAAATGGCGACATTCTGAATATGGACGTCACCATTATTCAAGACGGCTGGTTTGGCGACACCAGCCGTATGTACTACGTGGGCGAGCCCAGCATCCTGGCCCGCCGCCTGACTGAAACCACCTACGAATGCATGTGGCTGGGTATTGATCAAGTCAAACCCGGCGCCACCCTGGGTGATGTCGGCCACGCCATTCAGCAACACGCTGAAAAACAAGGTTTTTCCGTTGTGCGCGAATACTGCGGCCATGGTGTGGGCCAGAAGTTTCACCAGGATCCGCAAGTGCTGCACTACGGCAAACCCGGCACCGGCGTAAAACTGGAACCCGGCATGATTTTCACCATCGAGCCCATGATCAACGCCGGTCGTCGCGAACTGCGCACGCTGGCTGACCAATGGACCGTGGTGACCCGCGACCACAGCCTGTCGGCCCAATGGGAGCACGCGGTGCTGGTAACCGATACCGGCTACGAAGTGCTGACCGTCTCGCCCGGCATGCCTGCCCCTCCAGCCATCATCAACAAGGCCTGAACCATGTCTTTCCTGGCCCAGCTTCGCGACAGAATTGCTTGCCGCCGGGCTAGGGCCTACGAGCGCTTCAGGCAAGACCTGCATTGCGATCGCCTGCTTAAAAGCCTGTGCCAGATTTGCGACCAAGGTCTGCGTGAACTTCTGGTCCGTTACCCCCTGCCCCGCCAAGCCAGCCTGGCGGCCTTGGGGGGGTATGGTCGCGGGGAGCTGTATCCGCATTCGGATGTGGACTTGCTGATCCTGTTGCAGCGCGAGCCCAATGCAGAGGATATAGACCGGATTCAGGCACTGGTTGCCGCCTTGTGGGATATAGGTCTGGCTCCCAGCCATAATGTGGCCACGCCCGCCCAATGCCTGGAACAAGCCAGCCAGGACATCACCACCGAAACCGCCTTGCTGGAAAGCCGCTGGCTGGCGGGTTCCCGATTGCTGCTACGCCACGCCCAACAGCAACTGCAAAGCCAGATGGACCCGCAGGCTTTCTTCCTGGCCAAACAGGCCGAACAGCAGCAGCGTCATGCGCATCTGCAAGACACCCCCTACTCCCTGGAACCCAATTGCAAAGAGTCTCCTGGCGCCTTGCGCGACCTGCAGGTGCTGCTCTGGATGGCACGGGCAGCCGGTTTGGGACGCAGCTGGGTGGATGTCGCGCAATCCGAACTACTGACGGAATCCGAGCTGAAAGCTCTGCAACGCGTGGAAGAAGCCTTCAAGCGTCTGCGTATTGAGCTTCATCTACTGACCGGCCGCGCCGAAGACAGACTGCTGTTTGACCTGCAACCACGTCTGGCTGAAATTTACGGTTTTCAACCCACGGCCACCCGACGCGCCAGCGAACTGCTGATGCAGCGTTACTACTGGGCCGCCAAGATTGTCAGCCAGCTCAATCTGATCCTGATGCGCAGCATCGAGGAACACCTGTTCCCGCAAACCGATCAGGAACCGCTGATCCTGGACAGCCACTTCCAGATTCATCATGGACAGCTGGAACTGCGTCAGCCTGATGGCTTCGAGCAAGACCCCTCTTTGATTTTTGTGGCCATGCTGCATTTGCAGCAACAGCCCAATCTGCGTGGTCTGAAAGCCGATACCTTGCGAGCCCTCTGGCACGCCCGCCGCCTGATCGATGCCAAGTTCCGGGCCGAGCCCCGGAATCGACGTCTGTTTCTGGAAATTCTGCAGCAGAACAAAGGCATCGTGCATACCTTGCGGCTGATGAATCTGCTGAACCTGCTGCCGCGCTATTTGCCAGTCTTTCGACGCGTCGTCGGACAAATGCAGCACGACCTGTTCCACGCTTACACCGTGGACGAGCACACGCTAAAGGTCATACGCAACCTACGCCGCTTCACCATGGCCGAGCACAGCGAAGAGCTGTCCATGGCCAATCAGCTGATGAGCGGTTTTGATCGCCACTGGCTGCTGTATATCGCCGCCCTCTTTCACGACATTGCCAAAGGACGTGGCGGCAATCACTCCGAGCTGGGTGCGCAGGACGCCTTGGCATTCTGTCAGGATCACGGCTTGATGCCGGTGGACGCAGAGCTGGTGGTGTTTTTGGTGCGCGAGCACCTGACCATGTCGCAAGTGGCTCAGAAACGCGATTTGAGCGACCCGAATGTCATTTTCCAGTTCCTGCAAACCGTAGGTACGGAACGCCGCCTGACTGCCCTGTACCTGCTGACTGTCGCCGACATTCGGGCCACCAGCCCAACGGTATGGAACTCCTGGAAAGGCAAGCTGCTGGAAGACCTGTACAAGCTGTCACTGGCAGCTTTAGGACGGCAGGCCAAGGATGGCGTGTCCGTACTGGATCAACGCAAGCGTGACGCCGCTGGCGAAATTCGTCTGGCTGGTCTACTGGATGAAGCCCGCGAGGACTTCTGGCAATGGCTGGACAAGCCCTATTTCCTGCGCCACGACGCCAGTGAAATCGCCTGGCATACCATCCAGCTCTACCACCAGTCCCACAGCCTGACACCCATCGTACGCATACGCCCTGCCGGCCAAACCGACGCCCTGCAGGTGCTGGTCTACACCCAGGACGCCAGCGGCCTGTTCTTACGTATCTGCCGCTACTTTGACAGCCAGGCCGTCAGCATTCAGGACGCTCGCATTTACACGACTCGCCACGGCTGGGCGCTGGACAGTTTCATCGTCATGCTGCCCGCCTACGACCACGCCCTGCGGCGCGACCCTTTGCTGATCGAAACCGAGTTATGCCAGGCACTCCAGCAAGACCTGCTCCCTAGCGAGCCCCCGCACGACCACTACCGCGACATCCGCTCCCGCCGGGCTCGAGTCTTTCCCATTCAGCCCACCGTGGATCTGCGTCAGGAAGAGCAAGGGCAGGACTGGATTTTGACGCTAAGTGCCACAGACCGGCGCGGTTTGTTGTACAGTCTCGCCCAAGTATTCGAGCACCACGAGGTGCGACTGCGCTCGGCCAAAGTCATGACCCTGGGCGATCGCGTGGAAGACGTCTTCATCCTGAGCGGTGCCGCACTGGAACAGAACCGTAATCAATTGCGCCTGGAGCGCGATGTACGTTTAGCCCTCTCTCAACAAGCCACCCCGTCTTAATGGAACTTTCCTCCGTATTTGCTGATGTCAGCCGCAGCTTCCTGTTTGCATTGGCGACGCTATTGCCCATGCTGAACCCGCCTGCGGCCGCTCCCATCTTTCTGACCCTCACCGAAGGCGCCAGCGTGCCTGATCGCGCTCGGCTGGCCAAGAAAGTTGCCATCAATATTTTCATCATGCTGGCCATTGCCATGGTCGCGGGCAATATCGTGCTGAATTTCTTTGGCATTTCCCTGCCCATCATCCGAATTGGCGGGGGCCTGCTGGTGATTGCCACAGCCTGGCGCCTGATCAACGCCTCGGACTTTGACGCTGCCCATGCGCAGAACATGGCCGAGTCCTACTCCTGGGAACAGATCCGCTCCAAAGCCTTCTACCCCCTGACCTTCCCCATGCTCTGCGGCCCCGGCTCCTTGTCTGCGGCACTGACGGTAGGGGCGACCTTGCATGACAACTCGGTCACCGGCACCATGAGCAAGCTGGCTGGCGCGCTGCCTGCTATTGCTGCGGCCAGTTTTATCGTGTTTCTGGCCTTACGTTTTGCATCGCAATTCCTGTACAAACTGGGTAAAAATGGCACGGCTGTCGTGATGCGCCTGTCCGCCTTTATTCTCTTATGCCTGGGCGTGCAGATTACCTGGGCCGGTTTCCATGAACTTTTCCTGGGTTTGCTGCACGAAGCATCTACCTTTCATTCTTTAAGTTCCTCTTGATACCATGGCCGCATCCTCCCGCCAGTCCGCTGCACCCTACTATCTGATCGCCCTGCTCGCCTTTTCCGGCGTAGGCATTGCACTGCTTTCCCAGCATGTATTCAGCATCCCGCCTTGCGCCTGGTGCGTCCTGCAACGCCTGATTTTCATTGTGTTGGGCGTGTTCAGCCTGGTTGCTGGTGTGTTGCGCCAACTGGGGCATCAGCGCAGTTCTACCATTGCCAGCTTGCTGGGTCTGGCTACCTCAGTAGGTGGCATTCTGGCTGCCTGGTATCAGGTATCGGTCGCGCAGCACCTATTCAGCTGCGACCAGACCTTTGCCGATCGCTTCATTACCCAGTCCGGCCTGGAAAGCGGCTTGCCTTGGCTATTTGGTATTTATGCCTCCTGCATGGATGCACGCCAACCTTTGCTGGGGATTGAATACGCTTACTGGAGCTTGGCGCTATTTGTGATCCTGGGCCTGGGTTTGTTGCTGACGCTGTTCAAGCGACGAGGGGCCTAAGCGCCTGGGTAGCCACTACAGCCATGAAGCCCTGCCTTCCAGCAGGGCTTTTTTGTTCCACCCTGCTCAATCAGGCATCAAACCCAAATCGGTATAAACAGCGTCACGAACCTGATCCGGAAATGCACCAAACAGGCCCTCTGGAGCGGTATTGGTCATGCTGACAATGATGAGGTCCTGCTGTCGATCAAACATCCACTTCTGCCCGAATGCACCGACCCACTGCAAGCTCCCAGCAGACATCGGCATGGTCCGCTCAGGCAGCTGTCGTGAAATGGCGGCCCCGTAGGTATAGCCCCAATTTGGCCACATGCATTTGGCAGAATATGGCACATGATCGGTAAACAGCGCTTCGCAATACGGCTTGAAAAGCAAACTCCCATTTCGCAAAGCCAGAAGTATGCGCATCAAATCTGCCCCGGACCCAAGCATGGATGCCCCCGCATAGATCGGCCTGGAGCGCTGTGACAGGCTCTGCTCATCAAACCGCAGCACGCCGATACCCAGATCCAACGCACCATCCACCCGCGTCAAGCAAGCCTCATGATTTCGATACGGCACGGCCATCTGAAAATCATCGCGCTTGTAAAAGGAACAATGTCTCAAGCCCAAGGGACGACTAATGCTGTCCTCCAGTAACTCCGACAAGCCCCGTCCCGAAGCAATTTGCAAAGCCTGCCCCACTACATCCACTCCCAAGGAGTAACGCCAGCCTGTACCCGGTGCAAAACGTAGTGGTACGGAACAAATACGTCGAAAATTCTCTTGCCAGCTCAGTTCTGGATCATCCAGCCCATCACTGACCTGAGCCTGAGCGTAGGCACTCTCCTCACCATCAATAAAACGATAACTAAGCCCCGATGTGTGTGTCAGCAATTGATGAATGGAAATAGGCGGGCAAATGGAATTGAAACTGGGGCCGAAATGGGGAAGATAGCGCGTGATTCTATCTTTCAAAGAAAGCAGTCCCCGCTCAATCAAACGCAAGGCCAGCCAGGAACTGATTGTCTTGCTCAAGGACCCCAAACTGAAGACTGTATCTTCATGTATGGCTTGGGCCCGCTCCTTATTCGCCCAGCCACCACTAAAACGAAATATCAGTTCACCTTGGTAAGCGACCAGCACCACGGCACCCATCACCCGGTTTTGCTCCAGGGCCTGCTCCAGAAAATGATGCAAGGCCGGAAAGTCGATACCAGATTGAATACTGACAGGAATCTGCTCTGTGGGATCAGGATCAGTTAATACCTGATCAGATTCCATATCTTTGCTTGGGTTTTTCATCTTTGATTCCAGATAGAATGCGCACCAAGGCGCATGATTTATCGAAAGAAACAAAGAAAAATATAAGCTGATTATTAAATAATATGAAATTAATCCGTAGATTATAAAATCATCAAAAATTAAAAAACAATAGGTTTAATTTATATAAGAGACTGATAATTAAAGCCTGAAAATAAAATATCCAAAACCACCCAGCAATCATAAATTCAAAAAAAACCCGCTATAAAAGCGGGTTTTTCCAATTGGGCACAAGATCAAGCTATCAGTCCGTTACGTCAGGCACCTCACGGCCATTCTTGCGGCCTTCCGCCAACAGATTCAGATAAGCCTCGTCCACATCCCCCGTAACGTACTCGCCGCTAAAGCAGGAGGACTCAAAGCCGGCAAAGCGTGGGTTCAAGTCACGCAGGGATTGTTCCAGATCGTGCAGGTCCTGATAAACCAGACCATCCACACCAATTTCCTTGGCAACCTGATCCACATCACGACCTGTGGCGATCAGTTCGGAAACCGTAGGCATGTCGATGCCGTACACGTTCGGAAAGCGGACCGGTGGCGCTGCCGAAGCAAAGAACACCTTGTTTGCACCCGCGGCACGGGCCATATCCACAATCTGACGGCTCGTTGTGCCACGCACGATAGAGTCATCCACCAGCAGCACGTTCTTGCCACGGAACTCCATAGGAATAGCACTCAGTTTCTGACGCACCGACTTCTTGCGCACTTCCTGACCGGGCATGATAAAGGTGCGGCCCACGTAGCGGTTCTTGATGAAGCCTTCGCGGTAGTTCAGGTTCAAGTGTGCTGCCAACTGCATGGCCGAAGGACGGGCCGAGTCAGGGATAGGCATGACCACATCGATATCGGCCAGACGCAGGTTCTTGGCGACGTTCTCGGCCAAGTACTCACCCATTAGCAAACGGGCGTCGTAAACCGACACACCATCAACAGTGGAATCGGGGCGGGCGAAGTACACGTACTCAAAGACACAGGGATTCAGGCGCGGGTTCTCGGCGCACTGGCGGCTGCTGAGATTACCGTCCAGATCCACAATGATGGCCTCGCCGGGCTCAACGTCGCGGACCAGCTCGAAGCCGCAACCGGTCAAGGCAACGGACTCGGAAGCAATCATCCATTCTTCACCCTTGGGCGTCACATTACGACCCAGGCACAAAGGACGAATCCCGTTCGGATCACGGAAAGCCACCAGACCGAAATTGGCGATTTGCGAGACTACCGCATAAGCCCCACGTGCACGGCGGTGCACAGCAGCGACGGCTTCAAACACTTCGTCCTGAGTCAGCTCTGGACCCGTGGCAGCGCGTTGCAGCTCGTGGGCATACACATTCAGCAGAACCTCGGAATCCGAGTTGGTGTTGATGTGGCGACGATCAATGGTGAACAGTTCTTCACGCAGCTCACGCCAATTGGTCAGATTGCCGTTGTGCACAAAGCTCAGACCAAAGGGGGCGTTGACGTAAAACGGCTGCGCCTCCTCCACGCTCTGGCTGGAGCCTGCCGTGGGGTAACGCACGTGGCCAATACCGCTATTGCCCGGCAAGGAGCGCATGTTGCGGGTACGGAATACGTCCCGCACCAGGCCAAATGCCTTGTGCATGCTGAAGAACTGGTCGTGCCAGGTCGCCAGCCCCGCAGCATCCTGCCCGCGGTGCTGCAGCAAGAGCAAACTGTCATAGATCAACTGATTTACAGGGCTGCGCGCAACAACCCCTACAACTCCACACATGATTGGTTCCCGTTAGTGTGTTCTCAATAAGGCAGCCATTCTGCCAGAGACGGCGGCAGCATGGCCTTAATCGACTGCACCGCGCGGATCGCAGGCTCGGCCAGCTTGGCCTGCTCCCACCACGGTTCCTTAGGTAAATCGGTATGCCCGGCCAGGATGACCAGAATCAGCACCAGCAGCACCCCGCGAGCCAGTCCGAACAGGCCGCCCAAGCCATGATCGGCGGGCGTCAAACCCGTTTGCTCGATCAAGCTGGCCAACAGCATGTTCAACAGGCCCACCAGCAGCAAGACCATAAAAAAAACGGCTCCGTAGGCCAAAGCCGTACGTAATAAGCCGTTTTCTACCCAGACTTGTATCCAGCCTGATGTGCGTGGCCCCCACCAGATTGCGGCCATGAAGGCCAGCAAATAGGCGCTGAGCGAAAGAACTTCCTTGATCAATCCGCGTATCAGGCCCAGAAGGCCTGATACACCCACAATTCCAAGGACGATATAGTCGAAGCTGCTCACTTAGCCGAGATAAAACTGTTCTCGTAACCGAGCGAGCGCAAGCGGGCCTGGGCTGCCTGAGCCGCTTCACGGGTGGGGAATGGGCCCACACGCAAACGATAGGTTGGCTTGCCACCACTTTGTGCCGTCTCTACATAGGCATTGGTCACACCGGCCGATACCAGCTGATCACGACGCGACTGGGCATCGTTCTGGTTGGAATAGGCGACAATCTGCAAAATGAAGTTGCCTTGTTGCGTAGCCGGTTTAGCGGCAGCAGCAGGGGCTGGTTTACTCGGGACACGGCCTTCCAGCAGGGCCAGCGCGTAGGAGCCGTCATCGGTACGGCCATTTTGTGCAGGCGCTGGGCTTGGCTTGGGTTTTTCGACTGGCTTGGGCTTCTCAACCGGCTTGGGCGTCTCTGGACGTGTGGTCACAGGCGGCGGCGCAGCGGGAGTGCTAGGTGTCGTGACAGGAGCAGGATCGGTTTCCAGACCGGGATTGACCACGGCCAGACCACCGTCGGTACTGGTGGAAGGATCAGTGACCAGCGGCTCGTCAGGTTGTTCGATGACAGGAGCAGGCGTGCCTTCTTGCACCACCAGCTCGCCAGGACGAGTCTGCACTGTGCCCTGCCCCGTTGTCTGACCGATGGGACCCAGGGCCAAAGACTGCTCGGGCTCAGGTGGGGTCTTGTCGGCGGTCAGCATGGGCACCAGCACGACGACGGCCAGAACCAGAGCCAGCGCACCGATCAGACGGCGGCGAGCCCGTCCACGCAGTTCCGATAATTGTGAATCGCTGGAAGCACTGCCGCGGCGACCCGACGATGAGGAAGTATCGTTACGTGAAAATAAACCCATGAGCCCTAGACCTATGAAATAAGCAGTCTTACTGATATTCAGGAAGATGAACGGTCGTTTGCGGCTTCAAGTATTGGTCCTACTGTCGCAAACGAGCCAAACACGACAATTCTATCATTGTCACTGGCCTCTTTTAACGCCGCCTCGTAAGCGAGCTGAGGACTGTTGTAACTGGATACGACCGCTGACGCTTTACTGACCGAAGCGCGGGCAACCGGCCGAACACCTGGGCGATGCGAGCCGGATTCGGCCTCGGGTGCCAACACATCATCAGGCGTCTGACCACTGGCCAGAACCGCGCGTACATGATTGGCCAATTCTTCACCCGACATGCTGCGTGGACCTTCCAGACTGGCACACATCCAGTGGTCGATACGGGTAGCCATGCGGGCGATCACGCCGTCCACATCCTTGTCCTTGTACATACCCACGACTGCAATCGTCTTGGGGTAAGGCGGCATATTGTCCAGGTTCTGCGCCAAGGCAGCCGCCGCATGGGGGTTGTGGGCCACGTCAAAAATCACACAAGGCTGGCCAGGTTGAATCTGGAAGCGGCCCGGCATGTGAGCGCGCAATAAACCGGCACGTACGGCCTGCGCAGGCACAGCCAAACGTGGGTGCAGCGACTCCAGCGCAGCTAATGCCGCAGAAGCATTCAGCAGCTGATTCGCTCCACGCAAGGCCGGGTAAGCCAGGGCAGCGCGGCGCTGATTGCGGCCACCGTAAGCCCATTGCTGACGGTCGCCGGAATAGTTGAAATCTTTGCCAAACAGCCACAATTGGGCACCAATTTCCTGGGCGTAATCCAGCATGGTCTGTGGCGGCACGGGATCGGCACAGATCGCAGGACGATCGGCACGGAAAATATGGGCTTTCTCCCAGGCCACCTGTTCACGGGTATTGCCCAGGTACTCAGCATGGTCGATATCAATGCTGGTAATGATGGAACAGTCCGCATCAATGATGTTGACGGCATCGAGGCGACCACCCAGGCCCACTTCCAGCACCGCGACATCAACACGCTGCTCCTGGAACAGCAACAAGGCAGCCAGCGTGGAAAATTCAAAATAAGTCAGCGTCAGATCGCCACGAGCTTCGTTGATACGGGCAAATTGCGCCGTGATCTGCGCATCTTCGGCCATCTCGCCATTCAAGCGAATGCGTTCGTTATAGCGCACCAGATGCGGAGAGGCGTACACGCCTACCTTGTACGCGGCGGCCAGCAAAATCGCTTCCAGCATGGCGCAGGTCGAGCCTTTGCCGTTGGTGCCCCCCACCGTAATGACGACAGAATCCAGTTTGATGTTCAGACGTTGGGCAACCTCGCGAATCCGGCCCAGGCCCAGATCAATGGCCGAAGGATGCAAAGTTTCCAGATAGGACAGCCAGTCACTCAGCGAGGAGTCGGCTTTCAGAACAGGATGAGTCATGGACAACACCAATTACAAAATAAAAACGGCAGGCGCTGATGATAGCACCTGCCGTGATCCAATACGCCTTAACTATCAGGCGAATACTGGTATTACTTGCGACGCGTTGGAGGCAAGTCCGTGCACGTCCCTTCTGCGACGGCAGCAGCCTTGCTGACCGACTCGCACAAGGTGGGGTGTGGGTGGATGGATTTAGCCAGATCGACCGGGTCCACACCCATTTCGATAGCCAGAACCAGTTCACCAATCAGCTCGCCCGCATTGGTACCGACGATACCGCCACCCACGATACGGTGGGTTTCAGCATCGAACAGAACCTTGGTAAAGCCTTCATCACGGTTGTTCGCAATCGCGCGACCAGATGCAGCCCAGGGGAACACGCCCTTCTCGACCTTGATGCCGTCTTTCTTGGCCTGATCTTCTGTCAGACCCACCCAGGCGATTTCCGGATCGGTGTAAGCCACCGAAGGAATCACGCGAGCGTCAAAGAAGGATTTTTCACCGGCGATGACTTCAGCAGCCACGTGCGCTTCGTGCTCAGCCTTATGTGCCAGCATGGGCTGACCCACGATGTCGCCAATCGCATAGATGTGCGGCACGTTGGTGCGCTGTTGCTTGTCAACCGGGATGAAGCCACGATCTGTCACCTGCACACCGGCCTTCTCGGCACCGATCTTCTTGCCATTGGGCGAACGGCCCACGGCTTGCAGAACCAGGTCGTAACGCTGCGGCTCGGCCGGAGCATTCTTGCCTTCGAAAGTCACCCAGATACCATCTTCGCGCGCTTCGGCGGCCACAGTGCTGGTTTCCAGCATCATGTGATCAAAGCGGTGCTTGTTCATCTTCTCCCACACCTTGACCACGTCGCGGTCTGCTCCTGGCATCAAGCCAGTTTGCATTTCCACCACGTCCAGGCGGGCACCCAGAGCCGAGTACACCGTACCCATTTCCAGACCGATGATGCCACCACCCACGATCAGCATGCGCTTGGGCACAGACTTCAGTTCCAGCGCGCCGGTGGAGTCCACCACGCGTGGATCGTCAGGCAGGAATGGCAGTTTTACCGACTGGCTACCGGCCGCAATAATGGCCGAGCCGAACTTGATCACTTTCTTGGTGCCGTCGTTGGCGGTCACTTCGATGTGGTTGGGGTCCAGGAATTGGCCGTTACCGACCACAACCTGCACCTTGCGGCCCTTGGCCATACCAGCCAGGCCACCGGTCAACTTGCCGATCACCTTGTTCTTGTAATCGCGCAGCGCGTCGATATCGATTTGCGCTTCACCGAACTTGATGCCGTGTGTTGCCAGGGACTTGGCTTCCTCGTAGACCGCTACGGTATGCAGCAAGGCCTTGGAAGGAATACAACCCACGTTCAAACACACGCCACCCAAGGTGTTGTAGCGCTCGACCAGAGCCACTTTCAGGCCCAGGTCAGCCGCACGGAAGGCCGCGTTGTAACCGCCTGGGCCCGCGCCCAGAACGACCACATCCACGGAATCATCCGCGCCGCCCTGATGGCTGGCCGCCTGCGGAGCAGGTGCCGCAGCCGGAGCGGCAGCGGCCGGAGCCGCCGCTGCTTTAGGCGCTTCTTCTTGTTTAGCGGGTGCTGCAGCGGGAGCGGCTTGGCTCTCCGACGCTTCAATCTTGGCAATGGCCGAACCCTGGGAGACTTTGTCACCCACTTTGACCAGCAACTCCTTGATCACCCCTGCCTGAGCGGCAGGGATTTCCATGGAGGCCTTGTCGGACTCCACGGTGATCAGGCTTTGCTCGACCTCGACCGTATCGCCGACTTGCACCAGCACTTCGATGACATCTACTTCACCGGAGTCGCCGATATCCGGGACCGTCAGATCAATCAGACTCATGACAACTCCTTACAGTGCGATGCGACGGAAGTCGGCCAGCATCGTTGCCAGGAAGGCATTGAAACGGGCGGCGGCGGCACCATCGATAACGCGGTGGTCGTAGGACAGGGACAGAGGCAGCATCAGACGTGGCTCGAATTCCTTGCCATTCCAGACTGGCTGCATGGAGGAACGCGACAGACCCAGAATGGCCACTTCGGGCGCATTGATAATGGGTGTGAAGTCCGTACCGCCAATACCGCCCAGCGAGGAAATGGTGAAGCAACCGCCTTGCATCTGAGCGGCGCTCAGCTTGCCATCACGGGCAGCGGCAGCCAGTTCGCCCGTTTCGCGAGCGATGTCCAGAATGCCTTTCTTGTCGGCATCACGGATAACCGGCACAACCAGACCGTTAGGCGTATCCGCTGCAAAACCAATATGGTAGTACTGCTTGAGCACCAGATTGTCGCCGTCCAGCGAAGCGTTGAACTCGGGGAATTTCTTCAGGGCAGCCACGGCAGCCTTGATGACGAAAGCCAGCATGGTGACGCGAGCGCCGGACTTCTTGTATTCCTCGTTCAGCTCTTTACGCAGGGCTTCCAAAGAGGTGATGTCAGCCACATCGTTATTGGTGACATGAGGAATCATGACCCAGTTGCGATGCAGGTTGGCACCGGAAATCTTCTTGATGCGCGACAGGGCCTGAGTTTCGACTGGGCCAAACTTGGCAAAATCGACCTTGGGCCAGGCCAGCACATCCAGACCACCGACTTGAGCAGCGGTACCAGCAGCAATAACCGGAGCAGCGCCGCCCGCCATGACCTGCTTCACAAAGCCACGCACGTCGTCAGCCGTAATACGGCCTTTATCGCCCGAGCCATGAACCTTGGTCAGATCCACACCCAGCTCGCGAGCAAACTTGCGTACGCTAGGCGAGGCATGCGGCAGATTGCGCAAGGAGCCTTCGGTTTCCGCAAAAGCGGCAGTGGGCGAAACACGCTCTGGAGCCGGCGCACCAGCACCGACCACCACCGAGGAGCTGGCAGCAGGAGCGGCCGCTGCTGCAGGAGCAGGTTCGGCTTTAGGGGCGGGAGCGGCCTCGGCCTTGGCGGGTGCAGGGGCTGCAGCAGCTCCTTGCACTGTCAGTTCCAGAATGTCGCTACCCTGGCTGACCTTGTCACCCAGTTTCACTTTGATGGCCGTCACCACACCGGCGTGGGAGGACGGCACTTCCATGGAAGCCTTGTCCGACTCCACGGTGATCAGGCTTTGATCCACTTCAATGGTGTCACCCACTTGCACCATGATTTCGATAACGTCCACATCGCGGGCGTCGCCAATGTCAGGCACTTGGACGGTAACTTGCTGTTCACCACCGGCCGGGGCTGCCGCGGCGGCGGCAGGAGCCGCTGCGGGCGCAGCTTCAGCTTTAGGAGCGGGAGCAGCTTCGGCCTTGGCAGGCTCAGCGGCAGGCGCGGCCTGCGCGCCTTCGGCGGCTTCCAGCTCCAGAACCAGACTGCCTTCCTTAACCTTGTCGCCCAGCTTGACCTTGATCGACTTGACCACGCCAGCATCGGACGAGGGGATTTCCATGGAGGCCTTATCGGACTCCACAGTAATCAGACTTTGCTCGACCTCAATGGTCTCGCCTTCCTTGACCAGGATTTCGATCACTTCGACAGCGTCGTCAGCACCGATATCCGGGATTTTGACTTGAATGATATTGCTCATGGTTCAGTCCCTTATGCGTGCTGCGGGTTGGCCTTGGAAGGATTGATGCCGTATTTGGCAATCGCCTCGGACGCTTTGCTGAACGGAATCTTCCCGTCTTCAGCCAGCGCGCGCAGAGCAGCCAGCACCACGAAGTGACGATCAACCTCAAAGTGCTCGCGCAGCTTGAAGCGGTAGTCGGAGCGGCCAAAACCATCGGTGCCCAGCACTTTGAAGGTGCGATCCTTAGGCACGAACGGACGAATCTGGTCGCCAAAGGCCTTGACGTAGTCGGTGGAGACCACGATAGGACCGTCCGTTTTAGCCAGTTGAGTCGTCACGTAAGGCACGGGCAGATCCTTGCCTTCAGGATTCAACAGCGCAGCGCGTTCGCAATCCAGACCATCACGACGCAGTTCGGTAAAGCTGGTCACGCTCCAAACGTCGGAGCCAATGCCCCAGTCTTTTTCCAGCAATTCTTGTGCTGCGATCACTTCGCGCAAAATCGTGCCCGAACCCATCAACTGAACGCGCAGCTTGCTGTCCTTGGCCACGGATTTGAACTTGTACATACCGCGCAGGATACCGTCTTCGTCGCCTTCGACCAGACCGGGCTGAGCGTAGTTCTCGTTCATCAGGGTGACGTAGTAGTACACGTCTTCCTGGTCCTGAACCATGCGCTTCAAACCATGCTGCATGATGACAGCCACTTCGTGAGCGAAGGTGGGGTCGTAGGATACGCAGTTAGGAATCAGCGAGGACTGAATATGGCTGTGGCCATCTTCGTGCTGCAAACCCTCACCGTTCAAGGTAGTGCGACCGGCAGTGCCGCCCAGCACGAAACCGCGTGCCTTCATGTCACCCGCTGCCCAGGCCAGATCGCCAAAGCGCTGGAAGCCGAACATGGAGTAGTAAATGAAGAACGGAATCATGATGCGGTTGCTGTTGGAGTACGACGTGGCCGCCGCAATCCAGGAGCTGAAAGCACCCTGTTCGTTAATACCTTCCTGCAACAACTGACCATTGGCCGTTTCGCGGTAGTACATGACCTGGTCTTTATCGACCGGGGTGTACTTCTGGCCTTCCGGTGCGTAAATACCGATCTGACGGAACAGACCTTCCATACCAAAGGTACGGGATTCGTCTGCCAGGATAGGTACGGCACGAGGACCCACTTGCTTGTCGCGCAGCAAGGTGTTGAAAAAGCGCACAAACGCTTGCGTCGTGGAAATCTCACGGCCTTCGGCAGTGGCTTCCAGCATGGGCTTGAATGCGTCCAGGGTCGGCACGGTCAGCTGTTCATCGGCCTTGGTGCGACGCTTGGGCAAGTAGCCGCCCAATGCCTGACGGCGGGCGTGCAGGTACTGCATTTCTGGAGAGTCATCAGCGGGCTTGAAGTAAGGCAGCTCTTCCAGTTTGTCATCAGGAACCGGGATGTTGAAACGGTCGCGGAATTCGCGCACGGCGTCCAGATCCAGGCTCTTTTGTTGGTGCGACGGGTTCTTGGCCTGGCCCACGTGGCCCATGCCGTAGCCCTTGATGGTCTTGGCCAGAATAACGGTAGGCTGACCTTCGTGCTTGGTGGCAGCGTCAAACGCAGCGTACACCTTGTGAGGATCGTGACCGCCACGGTTCAGACGCCAGATGTCCTCGTCGCTCATGCGGCTGACCATTTCCAGCAGCTTGGGGTGCTTGCCAAAGAAGTGCTCGCGAACGTAGGCACCGTCGTTGGCCTTGTAGGCCTGGTATTCGCCGTCCACGGTTTCTTCCATGACCTTGCGCAGGATGCCTTCCTTGTCACGGGCCAGCAATGGATCCCAGTAACCGCCCCAGATCAGCTTCAGCACGTTCCAGCCAGCACCACGGAAGGTACCTTCCAGCTCCTGGATGATCTTGCCGTTACCGCGTACAGGACCGTCCAGACGCTGCAAGTTACAGTTCACGATGAAAATCAGGTTGTCCAGTTTTTCACGTGCTGCCAGACCGATGGCGCCCAGGGATTCGGGTTCGTCCATCTCGCCGTCGCCCAGGAACACCCAGACTTTACGGCCGCTGGTATCAGCGATGCCACGGGCATGCAGGTACTTCAGGAAACGAGCCTGGTAGATCGCCATCAATGGGCCCAGACCCATGGATACGGTGGGGAACTGCCAGAATTCGGGCATCAACTTGGGATGCGGGTAGGATGGCAGGCCTTTGCCATCAACTTCCTGACGGAAGTTATTCAGTTGATCTTCAGAGATACGGCCTTCCATGAAGGCGCGGGCGTAAATACCGGGCGAGGAGTGACCTTGGAAAAACACCATGTCGCCGCCGTGATCTTCGGTTTCAGCGTGCCAGAAGTGGTTCTGACCGCAGCCAATCATGGTGGCCAGCGAAGCAAAGGAGGCAATGTGACCGCCCAGACCACCGCCATCAGGAGGGGTTTCGCGGTTGGCGCGCACCACCATGGCCATGGCGTTCCAGCGAATGTAGGAACGGATACGCTCTTCGAGCATCAGATTGCCAGGGTGGGCAGGTTCCAGACCGGGAGGAATCGTGTTCTCGTAAGCCGTGTTGGGCGAGAACGGGATGTGAGCACCGGAGCGACGGGCCAGATCAATCAGCTTTTCGATCAGATCATGAGCACGGGCCGGGCCTTCACGGTCCACCACCGCTTCCAGGGCGTCAAGCCACTCTTTTGTTTCTAGGGCTTGGTCTTGACTGACCTGAGCCGAACTATTGTCTTGGGTTGAGGACATATAGTGTCTCCATATATGTGGTAGTAGTCCGGTCTTGCTCGACGCTGAGCCGCCCATCTAATAAGAAGTAAAGCGATCCTGACCGAAGCGGGTTTTGCGGACTGTGAGCGTTCAAGGCGGGGTACGCCTGCACCAAACCATTCTAGGAAAGAACACAGAAACGCTCAAGCAAAATTTCATTTTATGGTATGTGTTTTCATAATACGAAATATCACTAAAAAAAATAGCCCTACATTACAATCCAGCCATACTTCTTTTCTTGCTGTTATGGCTACTCATCCCAAAAAGTCTCTGATCCCTTCAACCTTCTATGATCAGGCCAAGCAGAATCGGCGTGGATTCTATTGGCTGACACCGGTTGTCGTGCTGTTTCTCTACCTCTGTGTCATGGGGGTATTCCTGTGGCTGCAGCGTTTGCAAAACGATAGCGTCATGTTTGTGACCATCGATCAGGAAACGCGCCAGCAACGCCTGATGATGGTAATTCTGGCCCTGTCCCTGGTGATTGTGGTCAGCTTGCTGGCCCTGTGGCGCTATACCCGCTTCCGGACCCATGCCGAGGCAGCCCAGACCGCCGAAACGGGTTTCCGGCGTGCCATGGAAAACTCCATGTCCACGGGGATGCGCGTTTTTGACATGCAGGGCCGCATTGCTTATGTGAACCCGGCTTTTTGCAGAATGATTGGCTGGAATGAGGCCGATCTGGTCGGTCGCACCGCCCCCTTCCCTTACTGGTTACCCGGTCGTCATCAACAGCATCAGGAAACCCTGGATCTTTTGCTGTCCGGCCGCACGCCCAGCAGTGGTCTGGAAGTGGAGGCTCAGCGCCGCGATGGCTCGCGCTTTACGGCCCGTATGTATGTCTCGCCCTTGCGTGCCCCTAATGGAGAGCAGATCGGCTGGATGACTTCCATGACGGACATTACCGAACCCAAGCGTATTCGCGAAGCCCTGACCGCCGCGCATGAACGCTTCATGACGGTGCTGGAAGGTCTGGATGATGCCATTTCCGTAGTGGCCGATACCTCCGACGGCCTGGAGTTGCTGTTTGCCAACCGTACCTATCGTCGCTTCTTTGGCGCCCAATCCAATGGTCACGCTGAATTGCTGGGTGGCCGCCTGGGTCGCTTTACGGATGAAACCGTAGAGATTTACTCCGAATCGGCGGCCCGCTGGTTTGAAGTCCATCACCGCATGCTGGCCTGGACGGATGGCCGTCGTGTGCGTCTGCAAGTGGCGCGCGATATTACCGACCGCCGCAAGCACGAAGAAGCCTCGCGCATTCAGCAGGAAAAGGTGCAGTTGACCAGCCGCCTGACCACCATGGGCGAAATGGCTTCCTCGCTGGCGCACGAATTGAACCAGCCGCTGACGGCCATCAATAACTACAGCATGGGCGCAGTTGCCATGCTGAAATCCGGTCGCTACCAGCCTGAAACCCTGCTGGCCGCGCTGGAAAAAGCGGCCCAGCAAGCCGAGCGCGCGGGCAAGATCATCAGCCGTATTCGTGAATTCGTGAAACGTAGCGAACCGCGCCGCGTCCGCGTCAAGGTCATGCGTATTGTGGAAAATGCCGTCGGCTTTGCCGAAATCGACGCCCGCAAGCGCCAGATCGAGATTGAATTGAGCATTCCGGACCCCGTTCCTGACGTCATTGCCGACCCCATTCTCATAGAACAGGTATTATTGAATCTGCTCAAAAATGGGATCGAAGCCATGGAACACAGCGAGCATCATGTGCTTCAATTGGTGATTACCCAACAAGAATCGCTTTTGGAGATGGCCGTCATTGATCGCGGTCATGGCTTGAAAGACCCCGAGCGCCTCTTTGAACCGTTTTACAGTACCAAGTCCGAAGGCCTTGGGATGGGCCTGAATATCTGTCGCACAATTATTGAATCGCATCACGGCCGCCTGTGGGCTGTCGGCAATCCAGAGGGTGGAACGATTTTCCGTTTCAGTCTACCTTGTGCGGCACCGGATGTAACGGACACCCTTGATAACAAACTGGAGATACCCGAATGACCAGCCCGCAAATGCCATGCACCATTTACGTAGTCGATGACGACGAAGCCGTACGGGACTCCTTGCGCTGGCTCCTGGAAGCCAACGGCTATCGGGTCCGCTGCTTTGCATCGGGCGAAGAGTTTCTGGGCGCCTACGACCCGGCCCAGGTGGCTGTCCTGATTGTGGACGTGCGCATGCCCGGCATGAGCGGCCTGGAGCTGCAAGAAGCCCTGATCGCTCGCAAGTCGAACATCCCGATTGTGTTCATTACCGGCCACGGTGACGTGCCCATGGCTGTGAGCACCATGAAGAAAGGCGCTATCGACTTTCTGGAAAAACCCTTTAACGAAGCCGATCTGCGCACCATTGTCAGCCGCATGATCGAACAGGCTACGGCGCGTGCCTCGCAAGCGCAGGCGCAAAAAGATCAACAAGAAGTCCTGGGCCGCCTGACAGCGCGCGAGCAGCAAGTGCTGGAACGCATTGTTGCCGGTCGCCTGAACAAGCAGATTGCGGGGGACTTGAACATCAGCATTAAAACTGTCGAAGCGCATCGCGCCAATATCATGGAAAAACTGGAAGTCACTACGGTTGCCGACCTCATGAAAATCGCCCTCACCAAGTCCGAGGATGCGTAAATGAGTGCTCGCATTATTGATGGAAAAAAGCTGTCCACCGCCATCAAGGCGGACGTTGCAGAACGTGTTGCCAAGCTGAAACAAACCCACGGCATTCAAGCCGGTTTGACCGTGGTGCTGGTCGGTGAAGATCCGGCCTCCCAGGTTTATGTACGCAACAAGGGCCTGGCATGCGAAGCCGCCGGCCTGAAATCCGAAATCATCCGTCTGCCTGCCGACACCACCGAAACCAAGCTGCTAGCCCTGATCACTCGCTTGAATCAGGACAGCTCGGTGCACGGCATTCTGGTTCAGTTGCCCCTGCCCGCCCATCTGGACGAGCACAAGGTGATTGAAACCATTGCACCGCACAAGGACGTGGATGGTTTCCACGTCAGCAATGCCGGCATGCTCATGACGGGCAAGCCGCTATTTGCACCTTGCACGCCCTACGGCGTCATGAAAATGCTGGAATCCGAAAACGTGGCACTGCGCGGCGCAGAAGCCGTAGTCGTGGGCGCCAGCAATATCGTGGGCAAACCCATGGCCATGCTCTTGCTGGCTGCGGGCGCTACCGTCACCCTCTGTAACTCCAAAACGCGCGATCTGGCCGCCCAGACACGCCGTGCCGATGTGCTGGTCGCTGCCGTAGGCCGCCCAGGCATCATTACCGGCGATATGGTCAAGCCCGGTGCCGTCGTGATCGACGTGGGTATCAACCGCGGTGCAGACGGCAAGCTGTGCGGCGACGTGGACTTTGCCAGTGCCAGCGAAGTGGCCTCGGCCATTACGCCCGTACCCGGCGGCGTCGGCCCCATGACCATTGCCATGCTGCTGGTCAACACCTTGGAAGCGGCCGAACGTTCGGCCAACATCAGTCTTTAATTTAATCAACGGTTTATGACGACAAATCCCTTACTGGTTCCTATCGACAGCCTTATTGACTATCCCGCCATCCAGCCCGAGCACATCGAGCAGGCGGTGGACCAACTGCTGGCCTTGGCCCGCCAAGCCGTAGACACAGTCTCCAACGACGATAGCGAACCCAGTTGGGACAACATCGTCGAGCCCATCACCGACGCCACCGAAACCTTGTATCGCGCTTGGTCGGTGGCCGGTCACCTGAACTCGGTCATCAATACGCCCGAACTGCGCACGGTGTACAACCAATGCCTGCCGCGCATGAGCGAGTTCTCGACCTGGGTGGGCTTGAACCGTCCTTTGTTCCTGCGTTATCAGGCGCTGGCCGACAGCCCGGCCTTTGCCACCCTGACGCCCCAGCGCCAACGCATCATTACCCTGGCCCTGCGCGATTTCCGCTTGAGCGGCGTGCAACTGGAAGGTCAAGCGCGTGAAGACTACGCCCGTATTTCCGAAGAGTTGGCGCAAACCTCGCAGCAGTTCTCCGAGCATGTACTGGATGCGATTGATCAGTGGCATTACCTGGTCACCGACCAGGCCGAACTGGACGGCATCCCGGACGACGTGTTGGCCGCCGCCCAACGCGCTGCTCAGGAAAACGATCAGCAAGGCTGGCGTCTGACATTGAAAATGCCTTGCTACCTGCCTGTCATGCAATACGCACGCAACCAGACCTTGCGTGAGTTGATGTACCGGGCCTACACCACCATTGCCTCCGATCAGGGCGATGCCCAGTTTGATAACTCCCAGGCGATTGAAACGCTGCTGGATCTGCGTGCCCAGGAAGCCAGCCTGCTCGGTTTTGCCAGCTACGCCCATATGCGTCTGGAAACCCGCATGGCCGACACCCCGGAACAGGTGATGAGCTTCTTGCGCGATCTGGCTGCCAAGGCTCGCCCTTACGCCCGCCAGGACCTGGACGAGCTGCAAGCCTTCGCCAAAAAGGAGCTGGGCCTGGACACCCTGCAAGCCTGGGATGTGCCGTTCAGCGCTGAACGCCTGCGTGAACAGCGCTACGCCTACTCGGAAGACGAGGTCAAACAGTACTTCACGGAACCCGCCGTTCTGAACGGCCTGTTCAAAGTCATTCAGCGCCTGTTTGACGTGACACTGCGCGCCGCTGACGTGCCTGCCTGGCATCCTGCCGTACGCCCCTTTGAAGTCATGGCTTCCGACGGCAAAGTTCTGGGTTATCTGTACATGGACCTGCACGCCCGCCAAGGCAAGCAAGGCGGTGCCTGGGTCGATAGCGAACGCAGCCGTCGCCGTCTGGGTGAAGAACTGTGCCTGCCTATTGCCTACCTGGTATGCAACTTTGCCGAACCCCAGCCCGGTCGCCCCGCCCTGCTCACGCATGACGATGTGATCACCCTGTTCCACGAGTCCGGCCACGCCCTGCACACTCTGCTCTCGCGTGTGGATGATCCAGCCGCCTCGGCCTTCTCCGCCGTGGAATGGGACGCCATCGAATTGCCTTCGCAGTTCATGGAAAATTTCTGCTGGGAATGGCCTGTGGTGCAAATGCTGACGGCCCACGTGGAAACCGGCGAGCATCTGCCCCGTGCGCTCTACAACAAGCTCAATCTGGCCCGCAACTTCCAGAGCGGCATGCAAATGGTGCGCCAGCTGGAGTTCTCCCTGTTTGACATGCTGATCCACTCGCGTGACAGCGGCCTGAGCATTGAAGCCGTCATGGAGATTCTGGATCAGGTTCGCCAGGAAGTCGCCGTGCTGTTCCCGCCTGAGTGGCACCGTTTCCCGCATCAGTTCTCGCACTTGTTTGCGGGTGGCTACGGCGCGGGTTACTACAGCTACAAATGGGCTGAAGTCCTGTCCGCCGACGCCTACTCGGCCTTTGAGGAAAAAGCCTATACCCACTCAGATGGGGCACGTGATACCCTCGACAGCAATACGGGCCATCGCTTCTGGCGCGAGATTCTGTCCGTAGGGGGCGAACGCCCGGCTGCCGACTCCTTCCGTGCATTCCGTGGCCGCGATCCTTCCATTACCGCCCTGCTCCGTCACAGCGGGCTCACTCCAGAGCCTGCTTAAACTCAGAGGACGTCCATGACACCCAGCCCAGTAAAGTCCATTCTTGTCTTGTTAAAACAGTTTGGCCTGACACTGGCGCTGGGCTTGTTCCTGCTGGGCAGCGCTGCCGCTGCCAATCTGCATCCCGTACGTGGCTTCCTGCCCGATCTGCGCTTTTCCCTTCAAGCCGCTGGCCCCAAAACCGTCACCCAGGATGACTTCAAAGATAAAGTCGTCATGATGTTTTTTGGCTATGCCAGTTGTCCGGATATTTGCCCTACCACCTTGGCCCAGCTGGGCCTGGTCATGGAAGAACTGGGGAACGATGCCGAGCAGGTGCGCATCATCTTTGTCAGTGTGGACCCCCACCGCGATACGCCCGACTCCCTGGCCCGTTATGTGGCGGCCTTTGATGGCAAGCACACCACCGGCCTGACAGGCTCTGAAAAGCAGATTGCCGATCTGGCCCGTCGTTACCGGGTAGCCTTCCAGATTGAAAAGCCCGATCCCAAAGCGCCCGAGAACTACGAGGTCTCGCACAGCCGTGGCGTATATATCTTCGATCAGCAAGGCCGAGCGCGGTATCTGGCACCGGACACCGAATCGGTGCAGGTTCTGGCCGATGGGGTGCGCAGTTTGCTGAACTAAACGGGCTTGGCCCTGAATCAAACCTCAGATCAGACTGGCCAACAGCGCCCTCAGCACAACAACAACAACAACAACAACAACAACAACAACAACAACAACAACAACAACAACAACAACAACAACAACAACAAC
>NZ_JBKQGX010000023.1:0-55843 GCF_050487245.1 Alcaligenes sp. Me129 | reverse complement strand
CAGTCCCAGTCCCAGTCCCAGTCCCAGTCCCAGTCCCAGTCCCAGTCCCAGTCCCAGTCCCAGTCCCAGTCCCAGTCGACAAGTATCGAAACACAGCTCAAGCCTGTTCAAGTCACAAATAGAAGAATTTCTTGAGCCGCTCCCTTATTAGCCAGGAGCCATCACCGCTCCCTTGCCTCCCCCTCGCCAAGCAAAGATCACCTGTTCTTGCCAAAACTGTTCCATGGGACGCACTCCCACCCTCGTGTCAGACGAGGCCTCTATTTTGCTCAAAAATCCCTCTGAAACCCTGATTCCGGCGCAGTTTCGGAGCGAAATCGACTACTCCGCCTACTTATACCCATAAGTTTTTTAGGGTCTTTTTTATATCACAAAGGCGCCTAACTGCTTGAAGCACCTACAAGCAAATGCTACAAATGAAACATTAATGAGAATCATTTTTATTTATATTTAACTTACAGATCCATGCGCATTTCTCATCTTATTGGCCTGAGCCTGCTCAGCGCGGGCAGCAGTTGGGCTCAATCTTCCGATGCTCCCCCAGTTACATCTTTGTCCACCATTGAAGTCAAAGCCAGCGAATACATTGACTTGCCGCCCGCTTATGAAGGCAATCATGTCGCTACCGGCGGCAACCTGGGTTTGCTGGGCAACCGGGATGTCATGAACACCCCATTTAGCACCATCAACTACACCAGCGACTACATCGAAGATCTGCAAGGTCAGGAACTGCGCATTCTTATCAGCAAGAACGACCCTTCCGTGCAGACTCCCGGTGCAGGTGGAACGGGCGGCAAAGACACCATGTATATACGGGGTTTCCGTGCCGGTGACGTGTCTCTAAATGGTTTGCAAGGTTTGACCAGTGGCCGCCGCGTGATGGCCATCGCAGAGCGTTTAGAAATTCTCAAAGGCCCCTCTGCCGTGCTGAACGGCATGAATGCCAGCAATGATGTGGGCGGCTCAATCAATCTGGTGTCCAAGCGCGCCACGGATGATCCCATTAGCAACGTCACCCTGTCCTACATCCAGCCTTCCCAATTCGGGACGCATCTGGATCTGGGCCGCCGTTTCGGGGAATCCAATGAATTGGGCCTGCGCTTGAACGGCGTATTCAAGGACGGCGAGGGCGTGGTGGACCACCGCACCAATCGCGACAAGCTGATTTCTCTGGGGGCCGACTATCGCCTGGGCACAGTCAAACTGTCTGCCGACCTGTACCACCTGGAAGAATACATTTCCGGTCTGAACCGGGGCGTGCGTCTGGCCAAGGGGCTGGACAAGAACCCATTGCCCTCACCACCTAAAGGCAATGTCTTGCTGGGCGTACCGTGGGCGGCTGGCCTGACGCGTGAAACCACCGCACTGGTACGTGCAGACTGGGCTGCCAACGACAAGTTGGCCGTCTACGGTTCTGCGGGTTACAGCAAGTCCGAGATGAGCAACTACAACACCAAGGGCAGCACCTTGCTGAATGAGCAAGGGGACCTGAAACTGGCTGCGACCCGTCGCAACAATACCGGCTACAACCTGGCCGCCAATAGTGGCCTGTTCTACAACTTCGACACCGGCTCCGTGCACCACACCATCAGCGCCGGAGTGGACTGGAACCGCAAAAGCTCGCGCAGCGACAACACGTCCATCAAAGGCTGGTCCGAGACCATCAATATTTACGACCCAGACTACCCGGCTCGTCCCTATGTCCCCATGAATGGGCTAAGTGCGCCTAACGTCAGCTATCTGTACAGTGCAGCGTTAGCCGATACCCTGTCTTTTGCGGATGGCAAATATCAGCTGACGCTGGGCCTGCGCCAGCAGTGGGTCAGCACCAAAGACAAAAGCGGCAAGAGCGACAACTACAGCAAGAATGCACTGACGCCCACCATTGCCGGTGTCTGGCAATTGCGTGACGACTGGATGCTGTACGCCAACTATGCCGAGGGTCTGACACAAGGAATGATCGTCGGTGACGACTACGCCAACGAAGGCCAGATCTTCGCGCCCCAGAAAACACGTCAATACGAAATCGGGATGAAGTACGACAGCGGCGATTACGCTCTGACAGCGGCCCTGTTCGACATCACCCAACCCAATAGCTACGAGAGCGCTGAACGTTTCAACGGCAAGCCCAACCTGAGCTACGACGGCCGTCAGCGCAACCGAGGGGTTGAAGTACAGGTCTTTGGTCAAATTGCCGAGAACTGGCGTTTGACCGGTGGTATTGCCTACCTGGACCCCAAGATTCGCAAGGCCAGCAACCCGAGCAACGAAGGGCGTATGGCCGTGGGCCTGTCCCGCTGGGTCGCCAAGGCCGGAATTGAATGGGATACGCCTTTTGTTCAGGGCCTGACCTTGAATGCCAACCTGCACAGCCAGTCCAAGCAATATGCCGACGCCAGCAACAGCTACTACATGCCAGGCGTGACCACCTATGACCTGGGCATGCGCTACAAAACGCGCTTTGCCGGCAAGGAAGTGACCTTGCGCGCCAGCCTGGAAAACGTGGGTAATAAGGCCTACTGGGTCGTGCCCTTGAGCAATGGCCAAGGTTCGCCACGTACCTTCCTGGCTTCAGCCACCATGAAATTCTAAGTAGACCAGCGATCCCCCTGCCATCCAGTTCTCCGTCTGGCTGGCAGGGTCTAACTCCGCTTTTGCAGGGCCTGTTCATGCGTGTATGCAGGCCCTGTTTTTTTTGTTTTGACAGGTCTTGTTAGCTAAAACGGTGAGCCTCTGGGCCCACCAAGCATCTTTGAGCTGCTATGGCGTGTCGTCCCTAAACGCCAGCCGCCGCCCGCATCTTGCGTTGTGACGCCGGTGCCAAACCTTCCGCTTCCCGGTACTTCGCCACCGTACGGCGCGCCAAAGTCAGGCCCTGAGCCTGCAAGAGGTCGGTAATCTGCTGGTCCGACAAAGGCTTGGCTGGCGACTCGTCACGAATCATCTGCGCGATCTGTGCCCGTACCGAAGCCGCCGACAGATCAGCCTTGCCATCAGCACTGGCCAAGGCCACGGTAAAGAACTGTTTAAGCTCCATCACCCCATGCGGTGTTTGCATGTACTTTTGCCGCGTTGCACGAGAAATCGTGGACTCGTGCAAATCCAGCTCGGCTGCCAGATCGGCCAATTGCATGGGTTTGAGAGCCGACACACCTTGCGTGAAAAAGTCCTGCTGCATCTGCACAATCGCTTGGGCCACCCGCAAAATCGTCACGAAACGGCTGTTAACGCTGCGCAGCAAGCCGGTCGCTTTTTGGCGCTCTGCCAGCAAGGCAGGGTGCGCTTCAATTTCATAATCGTGCAGATTCACTAATTGCAGGCGCGGCACAGCCAGAGGATTCAAGGCCGCCTGCCAATTGTCCTTGCCGCGAATCAACAGCACATCGGGTACCACATAAGCCGAGACGTTTTGCGTCCAGGCCCGCCCCGGCTTGGGGTCCAGCTTCAAGACCAGATGATGGGCGCGCTCGACCAGCTCGGCCGAATAGCGGCCGGCACAGCGCTGACGCAACTGACTGGGAGAGGCCAGAATGCCGACATGCTCGCGCACCAGATAGCGGGCGCAGTCGAGCAAGGCAGGTTCCAATTGCTGAGCCTGTTGCATCAGTTGCAAGTCCAGGCACTCGGCCAGATCCCGCGCACCGACACCGGCCGGGTCCAGGGACTGCACCTGGGCCAGCGCACAGCGCAAGTCACTTTCATCAATGTCCAGCTCGTCGGGCAGGCAGTCCAGCACCTCTTCCAGCGAGACGGGCAGGTAGCCGTTATCGTCCAGTTCATCGATCAATAACTGGGCCAAAGCGCGGTCACGGTCGCTCAAACGCAACAGTCCCAGCTGCTCGCTTAAATAAGCCGCCAGGTCCTGGGCAATGGCCGATTCGGGAGTCCAGTCAGGGTCGTCCGAATCTCCCTGATGTTTGGGAAACTCAAGGCTCGCCCACGAGGATTCCGCCTCGCCCGAAGCGGCTTCGGGCAATGGCTCGGCGGCGACATCCGTCTGCACGTCCAGACGTTCCAGCAAGGGGTTATCCAGCAAAGCTTGAGCCAACTCCTGCTCAAGCTCGGCCCCCGATAGCTGCAACACTTTAATAGACTGTTGCAATTGCGGCGTCAAAACCAGCGTTTGCTGCTGGCGTAAATCTAGTGACTGACGCGTAAGCATAGGTACAATCGTTTCCATGAAAACTGACAACGCCCAGACACCCACCGCCAACGATAGTCAGGCTCTGCGCAGCACACTGTTCAAGCTGTGCGCCACGGCCACTATTATCTGCACCGTAGTCACTATCGTGGTCGCCATTATCTGGTGGGACCTGCTCAACCGTCTTATCAGCTTTGGGCGTGGCCTGGATTACTCCGGCCTGCAGGCCTTGAGCATTCAAAACCTGGCGCTGATCAAGCAATACAACCCGTTTTTCTGGTGGACGGTAGTGGGCGTCATAACCCTCATTATTGCCTATCTTTTGTATGGCTTCGTACAAGGGGTCATGCGACGCAACCAGCAACGCATTATCGACGAGTCCACGGTGGCTCAACTGGCCCGATCACTCAGCCGTCCGGCCCGTGAAGTGATTTTGTGGTGCTGGCCCGACCAGCGCAGTCCGTTGACTGTGGGCGATTTACAACGAGCCCATAGCGAGTTGCGCTCCGGACGTTTTAGCAAAATCGAACTGGCCGAGCAGCAAAGCCGCCTGCTGCAAGCCGACTACGAACGTCACGAGCCACAAGCCTAAAGCTTGCCTTCCTGTTTTTTTTGTGTTTGACTAACGGTCATGACTCACGCACGCCAATTCTCCTACGCCTGCCAAGGTTTCAGCCCCGCCGCTGAAGCAGCCTTGTCGCGTTCCGTGCGTGAAGGCCGTTCTTCGGCCCCTGCCTCCAGCCTATCCCAGCTGCTACTACTAGCGTCCGGTTGCCGGGCCTAGTGTCCCGTGGCAGTTCGGCAGCCAATACTCAGCCACATCTACGTCATTTGTGCCGCCACCGGCCTACGTAAATGCTGCAATCGCTGGTGACGGCAAGAAGTAATCAACACTTTTTGTCCGACAGGTATCCCCATGGCAATGCTGAAAAACCCCTCTCAAAAGTATCGTCCTTTTGTCGCCTTTGATCGCGACTTCGCTGAACGCACCTGGCCTTCCAAGCGCATTACCAAAGCGCCCATCTGGATGAGCACGGACTTGCGTGACGGCAATCAGTCCCTGATCGAGCCCATGAACGTGGCTCGCAAACTGCGCTTTTTCGAGCAACTCGTCAAAATCGGTTTCAAGGAAATCGAGGTCGGTTTCCCATCCGCATCGCAGACCGACTTCGATTTCGTTCGCAAGCTGATCGACGAAAACCGCATTCCTGAAGATGTCACCATTATCGTCCTGACGCAGTCGCGCGAAGACCTGATCAAGCGCACGGCTGAAGCGGCTGCCGGTGCCAAACGCGCCATCATTCACTTGTACAACGCTTGTGCCCCCGCCTTTCGCAAGATTGTTTTCAACTTGAGCAAGGACGAGATCAAGGAAATTGCCTTGACCGGTACACGCTTGGTCAAGAACGAAGTGGCCAAGTATCCGCAAACCCAATGGGGTTACGAATACTCGCCCGAAGTGTTCAGCACTACCGAGCCCGAATTTGCTCTGGAGGTGTGCAACGCCGTCGTGAAAGCCTGGGGTCCAGCCGCTGACGAACGTGTCATCCTGAACTTGCCCGCCACCATTGAGGCCACCACGCCCAATATGTACGCCGACCAGATCGAATGGATGCACAACAATCTGGAACAGCGCAGCAACGTCACCTTGAGCGTGCACCCGCACAACGACCGTGGCACTGCGGTCGCTGCCGCTGAACTGGCTGTGATGGCTGGCGCGGACCGTATCGAAGGCTGCTTGTTCGGTAGCGGCGAGCGCACCGGCAACGTTTGCCTGGTGACCTTGGCCCTGAACTTGTACACCCAGGGCGTGGACCCTGAACTGGACTTCTCGGACATCGACGAAGTGCGTCGCACCGCCGAGTACTGCAACCAGTTGCCCGTGCACCCACGCCACCCTTACGCGGGCGATCTGGTCTTTACCGCTTTCTCCGGCTCCCACCAGGACGCCATCAAGAAGGGTTTGGCCCAGCAAAAAGCCGACGAAATCTGGGAAGTCCCTTACCTGCCTATCGACCCGGCCGATCTGGGCCGCAGCTACGATGCGGTGATCCGCGTCAACAGCCAGTCGGGCAAGGGCGGTGTGTCCTACTTGCTGGAACAAGAGCACGGTCTGGTCTTGCCACGCCGCATGCAAATCGAATTCAGCCGCGCCATTCAGCGCGTCACCGACTCTTCCGGCAAGGAAGTGACGCCTGCAGATGTGTACGGCATTTTCGAATCCGAATACCTGAACTGCAAGAAGCACTACAAGCTGCTCAAGCACAACATCATCAGCCAGCCTCACGCCGACAGCGGCCAGCAATTCACGATTGAAGTGGATGTGGAGCACGACGGCCAGGTTCGCACCCTGAAGGGTTCGGGCGAAGGTGCGATCTCTGCTTTTGTGAATGCCTTGGATCTGTCCATCAAGATCATGGACTACAACGAGCACGCCATCGGTTCCGGTGCTGAAACCCGCGCTGCCGCTTACGTGGAAATGCGTATCGGCGACAGCCCATCGGGCTTTGGTGTGGGCATCCACGCCGACATCGTGACTTCCTCCTTCCTGGCGATCTTGAGTGCGGTCAACCGCCACACCATCGCCCAGCAAGAAGCTGAAGCCACCACGGCTTAATACCGTCTTCATGTCGCGACTTGGGTGGTGATCCCACCCAAGCGCCCGCCCGGTTCACCATAACCGCGCCTGACCCGCTTTCGCAGCCCGGCTTATCGTCGCTCTGCCCGCAACCCGCCCACAAGGCGGGTTTTTCGTGGGCGGGCCATTAGATTGTGGCCCCACACCGTAGATAAGCCGGACTCGGCCAGGTCGGACCGGACCTGATCAGTTTGACTAGCCCGGTTGGTTCGGCTGTTCGGCTGTTCGGCTGTTCGGCTGTTCGGCTGTTCGGCTGTTCGGCTGTTCGGCACCAGAGCGTAAAGCCAATGCTCGCGGCACAGTAAAGATGGCTGTGCCAATATGCCTCTAAACGGCCAATCTCACCACACGGAGCTTGCCCCCTGTTTAGCCGCAATCCACTTGAAGACGGCTGAAGTCCTTGGAGCGCAGCTTGTCCTCTTCAATAAAGGCCATCAAGCGGGCACCATCCTGCCAGCACCAGTTCAACTCATCATGGGACTGCAAGGTCAGCAGTGAACGCCATGGCGACTGACTGGGATACTCGTCCTGCGTCGGCGTAGGGTCATAGCCCAGGCTGTCCCAAGAGGGGCGACCCAGCAGATAGTCGCGCGGCAAGTCGCCGCTTTCTTCCAGCTCCTCAAACCAGTCATACAGCTCGTCCATATCCACTGGCCAATCCTTGCGCAGCTCTTCATGGCGAGGAATATCAATGCAGTTTTCGAACAGCACTTCCCGACTTGCTGTACCCCAGTCATGAGGGGCCTGAAGCTCGTGAAAATCAGTGGTGTCCGGCCAGTAAAAAGCCTTCAGATAGTCCTCATCGCGCCAGAAAATGGCGTCTTCCTGATCCATACCGTAAAACAGCGACAGCAGCCCGCTCGTGGGCAAATTCGCTGGGCGGTCCGGTCCTTCCGGCAGCTCCGCAAAATTGATCTGGCCGACAAATAAATATTCACCGTCCGGATGCTCGGGCCAAGTAAAGCCTGGAGGAACCATAGGTTGGCCACCAAAGCGGCTTTGCAAAGGCTGACCCTGGCCTTTCCCCAAACGGATGGCAACCGCCGGTTGCGCCAGGTCCAGGAAATACTGTTTATGCGCTTGCAGCACAGGTGAGGCATCAAGGTACTTTTCTAGCGTGTTCAGATCCATGGCGCTGGGAAGGAAGAAGTTAAAGATGGTGCAGGCAAGGATAAGGGTGTCACAGCACACACGGCAACCCTTGCCGAAGAATTAGAAAGAAAAAAACCGGCCCAAGAGCCGGTTTTCGTTTGCCTTGCCGCAGATCAGTACGTGACCGCCAAACCCGGCAAATCCACAGTAACTTGCATGGAGCCCACCGCTTGCAAGCAATGGCGTGCAAATTCCTGGGCGCGCTCATCGTCTTGCGACAGCAGCGTGTAACCCAGGGCATCGGCCACGCCCATAATCTTGTCTAGCAACAGCACTTTGCCGCTGGCCCGCAGGGGTTCACAGCCAAGCTCTTGCCAGGTGCGATCAAACCAATCACGCGATTGCTTGCCGCTGTCCGCATCAATGGTTTGTATAGGAGTGACCAGCTCTATGTGCTGGCGAGGACTAAAGATCACAAGCACCATAGCGCTCATAGACGATCTCCGAAAAAAAATAGATCAACTTTGGAGCTTAAGCAAAGAAGGCCTGCCAAATTGTCGGCAGGCCGACATTCCAGGGACTACCAGGAGCTATCAGCCGGTTCCCACATCACCGGCACGCCAGTGTTATTCGCCTGGCGCAACATATCCAGCAAAGGATAGGCGCGTTGGCTGAAACTCACGGCCTGTGAAATCGGGTGTTCCTTTTCATCGTCTTCGTCCTCGTGGGGCGAATGCTTGTTTTCCCGGTCCTGCCCGATCGCTCGCTCAATATTGCCAATAGCTTCGGACAGTTGCTCTGCCGTGAACACGCCACGCTCGGGCAAACCATCAGGATAGGAACGCCCCGCGGCCCGGAGAATAGGCATGGCATGTTCAGAGAACATCAGAACATCGGCGGCGGCTTTGCTTTTAAAGACGACTAGCATACGGTTTCTCCTTATGGATCTTTGTGTTTCCGATTCGACTTTCAGGATACACACCCCTGCAAGATAGCAGGATTTTCCCCGTCTTGGAGAGTCCTTCATGCCTGCCGCGTTTCTGTCATGGTTAATCTTGCTCTTGACTACCTTGCCGTCCCTGGCCTGGTCACAAAGCTCGCTTGAATGCCCATTGCCTCCATCTTCCACCCGCTGCGCACCAGCGGCCGCCTTGGGAGAACAGGTCGAGCCCGCAACGGATATGGGTCTGCTCAATCCAGTGGATTTGCTCAGCGGACAAAAATACCAAAGTGATACAGACCTGCCGCTAAGTCAGGCCTGGCCTTTGCTGCAATTGCAGCGCCATTGGAATGGGCAAGGGCGAAACCCCACGCCGACACTTGGGCAAACTGGCTGGGCCTTGAATTACGACCTGCAATTGCGGCAGCAAGGCCATGCCTTGTTCATGCCAGATGGAAGGCAAACGCGCTTGTACCCACCTGCACAGCGGCAAAGTTCGGGCTGGTTCTGGCAAGGGCCGAATGGTTTGATTCTGCGGTTTGATGAGCAGGGCTGGTTAATCCATGTGCGTATATCTACTCAGCAGTGGCTGGATATAGAACGTTTTGCGGTCACGCATCCGCAGGCGTATGCGGTTAACACTGTCCGTAATCATTTGGGCCAAGCGCTGGTGTTTGACTGGAAAAGCCAAACGCAGGAGTCGGTGTCGCTACCAGGGCCGGAGCAGGGCCAAGAACCAGGACAAAACCAAACTCAAGTTCAGGCATCAGGACAGGTTCAATCCCAAACTAAAACCAGTTCCCTGACCCATGTCACAAGGGCGGTAAGGGCAGCGGGAACGGCCGCAGTAGCAGCAGCGACGACGGAGGCAACTACGGCTACGGCTACGGCTACGGCTACGGCTACGGCTACGGCTACGGCTATCAATATTAAAACCCCGGCCGGGCCATTTCGCTTGCTTCTGGAACAGCAGAATCAACAAATCTGGCTGGCCAGCGTCAGCCGTCCGGACGGCATGCAACGTCTCTATCATCCAGCCCCCACACCTTGGTCGCACCGTTTGGGTGGCAGCAGCCTGCAAGCACCGGGGCAAGCCCCTCAGCCAATCCAACAATGGGAGTACGACGCCCAAGGCCGAGTCAATAGGTTGATCTCCCACGCCTTCAAGCAAGACTGGACGGCACGCTATGAGCCAGGTCTGAGCGAATGGTCCATAGGTACGGAGCGACATCGCTTCCATTACCGAGACTATCAAGGCCTGCAGCGGCTACAAAAACTGGAAAGCCGCTTGTGTAGGGACTGCCCGGTCCACAGCACGGAGTGGCAATATGACCCGCAAGGGCGCTGGTTGCAGGCCGGACCTTGGACAGCGCAACGCCGGGCAAATGGAACGCTCTCTCGACTGGAGAAAAGGCAGGGCGGCTGGGGAGCATTACGTTTGGAGCTGGATGAAAAAGGGCGCTTGCAAAGCTGGGCAACCAGCCAGCATGGAAGCGAAACACGGCGCTGGAACCCGAATGGCAAACTGACGTACCTCGAATATGCCGAAGGAGGCGCGCTCCAAATTCAGTACGACCAACAGGGACGCCTGAGCAGTCTTGAACATCAGCAAGGTCAGGACACTGAACGCAGTGAGCTGGACTGGCTCGGGCCTGGCGCGCTGCGTATTCGTCATCCCACAGAAACGCAATGGCTCAAATTGCGGGCCGGTTTACTACAAGAGCGCCGTTTGGAACGCCGCCATAGTCCCGGCCAACGCTGGACCGAGCGCTTTGAGTACGACGAGCAGCGCAAGCTGACGCGGCACACCCTGCCGGAAGGTGGCCAGCTACGCTATCACTGGGACAAAAGCGGACGATTGCTGTCTCTGGAGTGGATCAAGCAAACCGGGCAAAGCCAGACCGTGATCCACGCACAAGAGGTGGGCTATGCCTGGGGCAATGGCCTTCAACTGATCAGCCATGCGAACAGCACCGGGCAAGCGGTGGATTTGATGCTTTTGCAGCCGGATGGCAAACCTGCCTGGACACAAGCCCGCCGTCTGGATGACCAAGGCAGGGTACTGGAGGATCGTCATCAATACCCGCTGCTACAGCAAACCCGTCATTGGCTGTTGCACTACGACGCCCAAAACCGGCTCATCGCTTTCCGTCAGGACAAGACAGAACCAGAACAGTGGCTGGCCTGGGGGCACAACGGCGAACTTGCTGCACGCCACCCGAAGCCAGCCGCCTCCATTCAGCGTTCCTCCTCCGGCACGGCGAAAGCCGTCGGAAACCTGAATCTGGACTACGGCCCCAACCGTCGCTTGAAGCGTGTGCAAACAGCAAGCTCCACACTGGTCGAATACCGGCACGATGCCTTTGGCCAACGTATCTGGCGCCAGCAAGGCAATCAAGAGCGTGCCTTCTTCTTTCACGGCCAGCAATTAATGGCTGAGCTGGATTTACCAGCTACACCCGGCCAGCTCATTTCCCGGCGCTATCTGTATGCCGGGCTGACACCAATAGGCATGATTGTTTATCAGCCAGACGGACAAGGGCAGCTGTATTACCTGCATAGTGATTTGATGGGGGCTGTGCGGCTGATTAGCGATCAGCAAACCCAGCCGGTTTGGGCTGCCGACCTGAACCCTTTAGGACAGGCCGAACCTTTGCTTGAAACCCTGGAATTCAACCTACGCCTGCCGGGGCAGTACGCGGAATCGGCTACCGGCTGGCACGACAATCTCTTGCGGACCTATCTACCCGATCACGGGCAGTATCTGGAAGCGGACCCTCTAGGACCATGGCCGCAGACCCAGGCCGTGGGTTACGCACAGCAACAGCCTTTGCGTCATATTGATCCCACCGGCCTGCTCCTGTTCGCCTTTGATGGCACACGACAGGCTCCTATTACCAATAGCAATGTGTGGAAACTGTCGCAGTTGTATCAGGATGGGGCGGTGCATTACGCCGCAGGGCCGGGTGATCCAGTCACCCTGAACTGGGATGCACTGACTGCTTGGCGAGCAGGGCAGATTCTGGAGTCGCAATGGAACAATTTTCTGAATCGCATGCAGGAACAAGGCCCGGCTCCTAGCGCTGTACCCGTGGACTTGCTGGGATTTTCTCGGGGAGCGGCACTGGCACGAGACTTTTCCAATCGAATTCTGGACCACGTGCAGCAGGGCTGGTTTGTGCTGAATGATCCGCAGCGCGGCGCCATCCGTGCCTGCATCACGCCCCGTTTTCTAGGGCTGTTCGACACCGTGGCCCAGTTCGGGCTGGGAGGCGGCAGCAACTCCCAATACCGCTTGGGTGTGTCTGACGCCTGGAGCTGGGTTGCTCATGCCGTCGCCATGCATGAACACCGCGCCTACTTCCCTTTAAGCGCCCTGGCAGAGGCCATGAACACCGTGGAAATGCCTTTTATCGGCGCGCACAGCCAAATTGGCGGCGGTGCGCTGCCTGATGAAAACGAAGAAACCATCAGCGATCTGGATAAGGTAGCGCTGGCCTGGATGCATTGGCAGGCCAGGGCGACGGGTCTGACGCTGGCGGAACTGGCGCACACAGACCTTAGCGTCCTTCACCCTGTATTACTGGACATGCGCCTGCCTGGGCTGCGACTGACGAAAGGCAGTTTGCGGGGTGTGGACTATCACGGAGCGGGTCGAAACCTGATGTATCAGGACCTGCATCCACGTCTGGGGCAGGCTACCCAACAATCCATGGAAACCGTGATCAAACGCCATAACAGCTGGCGCATCCGTCCCGGAAATCAAGTGGGTTGGGTAGACATGGACGCTTACGATACGTGGTTACATAACCACCTGGGATGGGAGCGCCAGGCTTCTTGAAAAGAATTTGGCGTCAAATCACGCTATCATGTGGGGCTATCCGGCGGGCCAATGTCGCGCCTTCCATCTGGGGCGTGTTCCACACGCCGCAGTTGTCTTTCTACCAATCCAGACCTTTCCTATGCTTGCTGAGCAACAATCTCAATTAATCGCCTGCCTCCAGGCTGCCGTCCGTGCCATCTTGCCCCAGGCTGAACCCAACATCACGCTGGAGCGCCCCAAAGTGGCTGCGCACGGTGATGCTGCCTGCAATATTGCCATGCAACTGGCCAAACCAGCCGGTCGCAACCCGCGCGAGCTGGCTCAGCAAATCGTCGATACCCTCCTGGCTGATCCGAACGCCGCCGCTTTGCTGGCAGGCGCGGAAATTGCCGGTCCGGGCTTTATCAACTTTCGTCTGTCCACCGCCACGCACCAGGCTGTCCTGAAGACTATTGCTGAACAGGGCGATAACTTCGGTCACCTTGCTCCTACCCAGGAAAAACTGATGGTGGAGTTCGTGTCGGCCAACCCGACCGGCCCCTTGCACGTGGGCCACGCCCGTCAGGCTGCGCTGGGCGACTCGCTGTGCCGCGTATTCAGCTCCCAAGGCTACGACGTAACCCGCGAGTTCTACTACAACGACGCCGGTAACCAGATCGACAACCTAACCACCAGCGTGCATGCGCGTGCCCGTGGCATCGAGCCCGACAGCGAGCAATTCCCCGCTGACGGCTACAAGGGCGACTACATTCTGGATATCGCCCGCGACTACCAGGCCGGTGCAACGGTTCAGGCTGCCGATGGCGCCTCCGTCACCGCCAGTGGTGATCTGGACAATTTGGAAGACATCCGCCGCTTTGCCGTGGCCTACCTGCGCCGCGAGCAGGATCTGGACTTGCAAGCCTTCGGCCTGAAGTTCGACAACTTCTACCTGGAAAGCTCGCTGTACACCTCCGGCAAGGTTGAAAAAACCGTGCAGGCCCTGATCGACGCCGGTCACACCTACGAGCTGGACGGCGCGCTGTGGCTGCGCACCACGGAACTGGGCACAGGCGACGACAAAGACCGCGTGATGCGCAAATCCGAAGGCGGCTACACCTACTTCGTGCCGGACGTGGCCTACCACGTGGCCAAGTGGGAGCGCGGTTTCCACCACGCCATCAATATTCAGGGCTCCGACCACCACGGCACCATTGCCCGTGTGCGCGCTGGCCTGCAAGGTCTGGGTCTGGGTATCCCCAAGGAATTCCCGGCCTATATCCTGCACAAGATGGTCAAAGTCATGCGCAATGGCCAGGAAGTGAAAATCTCCAAGCGTGCAGGCAGCTACGTCACCTTGCGTGACCTGATCGAATGGGTAGGCCAGGACGCCGTGCGCTTCTTCCTGATCCAGCGTCGTGCCGACTCCGAATTCGTATTCGATATCGATCTGGCCCTGTCCAAGAGCGAAGAAAACCCGGTTTACTACATCCAGTACGCCCATGCCCGTATCAACTCCGTGTTGAACCAGTCGGCAGAACTGCTGGATCAGGTTCCTCAGGCCGACATCACGCCTTTGACCGCCCCCACCGAAATCGCCCTGCTGCAACGCCTGTCCGAATACCCCAATGTGCTGGCCCAATCCGCTCGCGAATTGGCTCCTCACCACATTGCCTTCTGGCTGCGCGACTGCGCGGCGGACTTCCACTCCTGGTACAACGCCGAGCGCGTGTCGGTAGACGACACCACCTTGCGTCTGGCCCGTCTGCGTCTGGCCCAGGCCTGCGCCCAAGTCATTCGCAATGGTCTGAACCTGCTGGGTGTGTCCGCACCCGAACGTATGTAAACCCATAGGCAGATATGGCAAGAGCACGTAAAAAATCCAGTAGTTCCGGCGGTACGTATACCGGCATTCTGATTGGCCTGATTCTGGGTCTGGGCGCGGCGGTCGCCGTTGCCCTGTTTGTCACCAAAGTGCCCATGCCCTTTGTGGACAAGGCCAGCCGGGACAAACCTACCGTTGCCTTGCCTGAAGGGCGAGACTTACTGGACCCGAACCGGGACCTGTATGGCAGCTCCAGTGGACAAACTCCTCCGCCGGGCGACACCATTCCCGGTTTGACCTTGCCCCCCGTGAATTTGCCCAGCATCCCGTCCAAGCCTGCTGCACCGGACGCCTTGGGTGATCTGATCGCCACCTTGCCCGCCATGGGCACGGAACCAGCTCGCCAGCCAGAGACCCGCAATACCGCTCCTGCGGTAACGCCTCCGGCCACAACGCCTGCCGCTCCAAGCACCCCGGCACCGGCCACCAGCAAACCCGCCACACCAGCTCCGGCTGCGCCCCCGGCGGCGACCAAGCCAGCCACCACCTCCACCCCCTACTACCTGCAAGCAGGCGCATTTCGCAACAATGCGGACGCCGAAGCCATGAAGGCCCGCTTGTTGATGCTAGGCTTTGACGCTTCAGTGCAAAGTGCACAGGTCAATGGCAGCACGGTGAACCGGGTACGCATGGGCCCCTTCAAGGGCATAGACGAAATGAACCGGGCACGCAGCCGTCTGGCCGAGGAAAAAATTGATACTTCGGTGGTCCGGCCCTAAGCAATTTGTGCCAAAGGCAGCCCCAAGGTGAACTTTTCCGCCATTGCACAGGTCATAGACCTCATCTTCCCCATTAAGGAAATTGATTCATGAAGCTGAACGCATTGTTTGTACGATCCCTGGTCGGTGCCAGTCTCTTGGCTGGAGCGACCTTGTTGCCCGCCACCAGCGCGCTGGCTCAACAAGCCGACCAAGGCTACGTTACCCTGCCTGCGGCTCAGCCCTCGGACAGCGTCGGTAAAACCGAAGTGCTGGAGTTCTTCTCCTACAGCTGCCCACACTGCGCCATCCTGGAACCCAAGGTCGAAGCCTGGTCCAAGACCCTGCCAGACAATGTCGTGCTGCGCCGTGTGCCTGTTGCCTTCAATGCCGGCATGACTGATCTGCAAAAGCTGTACTACACCCTGGAAGCCATGGACCGTCTGGACCTGCATCCCAAGGTGTTTGAAGCCATCCACCAGAAACGTGAGCGCATTTTTGATGCCAAGACCATCACGGCCTGGGCAGCCGCACAAGGCGTAGACAAGGCTCGCTTCGAGCAAACCTTCAACTCCTTTGGCGTGCAGACCAAGGCCAATAAAGCCAACGAACTGTCCAACACCTACCAGATTCAGGGCACACCTAGTCTGGCAGTAGGCGGCAAGTTTGTGACTTCACCTGCACTGGCCAATGGTTACGACGAAAGCATCACCAAAGCTCAAGAGCTGGTGAAGATGGTCACCAACCGCTAATCAGCGGTTTGGCTGAGCCATACAGCCAAGGGCCCTCAAGACTGGATTCGTTCCGGTTTTGAGGGCCCTTGGCGTTTCTATATCTGTGATCTATTAGCTGCCGGTAACTCGTAAGTAATTCGATAACAGCGGCTTACAAGAAGGTACGGGATTCCAACGTCATTGCAAGTCTGGGCCATTTATTAAAGCCAGGGTGCGTCCCTGGCTGGAGCAGTCAGTGAAAGGCCTAAGCCTGCGCCGCCGTCTCAAAAGCCTGCGTCAGGTCAGCGCACAAGTCTTTGGTCGATTCCAAACCGATATGCAGGCGCACCAGACTGTCCTGGCTGTCCTGCCAGTAGCTATGACCACTTAGAAACGCCGTATCCACCAACTGCACCAGGCTTTCAAAACCACCCCAGGAAAAGCCGATACCAAACAGGGTCAGGGCATCTACGAATGCGCGTGCCTGCGCATTGTTCAGCTTCAGTTGTACCGAGAGCATGCCATTGGAGCCCGTGCAGTCACGTTGCCACAAGGCATGGCCAGGATCTTGTGGCCAAGCGGGATGATAGATACGGGTGACTTCAGGGCGGCTATCCAAGAACTGGCACACGGCCAGCGCATTGGCGGCGCTTTCACGCATACGAATAGGCAGGGTACGCACACCGCGTAATGCCAACCAGGCGTCATCGGCACTGATGGAAAAACCCAGCGCATAGTGGTTGTCGTGCAGGCGTTTGTTGATGGCTGGATCTGCGGACATGACTGCACCCAACATCAAATCGGAGTGACCTGCCACATACTTGGTCCCAGCCACGATGGACACGTCAAAACCCAATTCCAAGGGACGGTAGATATAGCCCGAGCCCCAGGTGTTATCGGTAACCAGCAGCAAATCGTGCTTGCGACCAAACTCCGCCAAGGCAGGCATATCCAGCATTTGCATCAACAAGGAGCCGGGTGACTCCACGTACACCATGCGGGTATTGTCCTGCAGATGACGTGCCATTTCCTCGGGGGTCGGTGCACAGAACGTGGCCTGTATGCCCATGCGGCGCAACACGGTCTTTTCCAGATAACGCACCGGACCATAAGCACTGTCAGCAATCAGCACGTGATCGCCAGAATCCAGCAGTGCCAGCAAACCCAAGGTAATCGCTGCCATGCCGGACGGTGCCAGCAAAGCCTGGGTGGCAGATTCCAGCTGACAGAACACCTGCTCCAGTGCAGCGTGGGTATCCATGCCCGAGCGCCCGTAGGTAACCGAGCGTTTTTCAGGATCTGCCTTGTCCGCCTGGGCTCGATCCAGAGCGTCCAGATTGCGAAAGCGCACCGTACTGGTGCGCATGATGGGCACGGCCACCGGCGCCGCATCGGTATGCGGATCGAACGGGGCCAGACCCGTATGTTGCAAGGCGGTGTCCAGGGCGAGATCAGAGCTCATAGTGTTGGCAGGCGGTAGCAAGAAAAGCTCTACGCTACCACAGGCCAGCGGGCCCAGTCGCCTCCGCCAACAGTCGCTATATTGCCCCCTCTTATTAAGAGGCGCCCCAGTGTTTAAATGCGCTGGAAACGGTAAACCCCATCCTCGCCCATCTCACGACGCAAACGGTCATCAAAATACAAGGCGTGCAGGTGAGCAATGGCCTCGCCCATGGCAAAGGTCATCTGATGCGAGTCCAGCTTGCGATGAAAGAGCACAGGCAGAATATCGGCGGCGGTACAGGGCTGGGCACAGGCTTCCAACACTTCTTCCAGACGCTCGGCGTGATGCTCCTGCTGCTGACGAATGCGCTCGTGCATGCCACGGAAAGGCTTGCCATGCGAAGGCAACACCAAAGTATCCGGGGCCAGATCCTGATAGGACAGCAGGGAGTTCAGGTACAAAGGCAAGGGATTCGCAAAGGGCTCGGTATCGAACACGCTGATATTGGTGGAGATACGCGGCAAAAGCATGTCACCGGAAATCAGCACCTTCAGTTCTTCACAGTACAACGACATATGCTCGGGAGCGTGGCCGTAGCCCACGATCAAACGCCAGGGGCGACCGGCAATCACCACACGCTGACCATCCATCAAGCGCACAAAACGCTCGGGCACCGAAGGCACCATCGAAGGGTAGTAATCCCCACGGCTGCGAATCTGTTCACGGGCTTTCTCATCTTGCAGGCCGTGACGGACAAAATGCGCTTCTGCCGCCACACCATTCGGGCCACCGGCCTCCGCGCCAGTCTGGCGTCCACCTGTCCCCGACCACAGCCTGGCGGTCGCGTAGTCCGTCATGCTGATCCACAAAGGTGCATTCCAGCGCTGGCACAACCAGTCCGCCAAACCGACATGATCCGGGTGCATATGGGTAACGATCACGCGCAGCACGGGCAAGCCTTCCAGCTCGTTCTGGAAAACCTGTTCCCACAGCTCGCGCACTTCGGGACGGGCGACGCCACAGTCCACAATGGTCCAGCCCTCGCGCCCCTCGATTTGGTCGCGCAATAGCCACAAATTGATGTGATCCAGCGCAAAAGGCAAAGGCATACGCAGCCAACGCACCCCCGGCGCGACTTCCAGGCTGCCACCCGCTGGGGGCAGGGTATCTGCCCAGGGATAATTCAATTTTTGTTCGTTAGGATTCATGCTCGCTCCAATGAATGGCTCTTGTAGGGCGTAAGGGCTGTCCATACTAAAAGGCCCTAGTTCCCTCTCTAGCTCTATGGCATGATAGTTTACGTTTACGTAAATCACACTAAAAATGACAACGACAACCTGGACAATATCGGATCTGGCGCACGAGTTTGGCATCACGCCTCGCACCCTGCGCTTCTATGAAGACCAAGGGATCTTGAGCCCGCTGCGCCAAGGTACACAGCGCATTTATCAGCCCCGCGATCGTGCCCGCCTGAAGCTGGCTCTGCGTGGCAAGCGCCTGGGGCTGCAGTTATCGGAGATTCTGCGGCTGATCAATATGTATGAATCCCCGATGGACACGGCTTCCCAGCTTAAGCACTATCAGGAGGTATTGAACGAGCATCGCCTGCGCCTGGAGCGCCAGCGGCAGGACCTGGATCAGACCTTGCAGGAGATTCAGGACCAGCTCGACATCTGTCACACCATGAGCGAACAGTTGAAGTTGGAGTCCCGATAAGGGAAAACCCATATATATGACGTTTACGTAAACGTAATATAAATACAATTCCACAACCCATTTATTTCCACGGAGTGCCTCATGAGCCTGCCCGGCCTGAATTTCGATCTTGGCTCCGACCTGGACATGCTGCGCGACGCTGTCGCCGACTTCTCCCAGGCCGAAATTGCCCCTTTAGCGGCTCAACTGGATCACGATGACCAGTTCCCCATGCACTTGTGGAAGAAGTTCGGTGAGATGGGTTTGCTGGGCATGACCGTCAGCGAAGAATACGGTGGTGCGAACCTGGGCTATCTGGCTCACATGATCGCAATGGAGGAAATCTCCCGTGCCAGCGCCTCGGTGGCCCTGTCCTACGGTGCGCACTCCAACCTCTGTGTGAACCAGATCAACCGCAACGGTACGGAAGCCCAGAAGCAGAAATACCTGCCCAAGCTGATCAGCGGCGAGCATATCGGTGCTCTGGCCATGAGTGAGCCCGGTGCCGGTTCGGACGTGGTCAGCATGAAGCTGCGCGCCGACAAAAAGGGCGATCGCTACGTGCTGAACGGCTCCAAAATGTGGATTACCAACGGCCCGGACGCTGACACCCTGGTGGTGTACGCCAAGACGGACCCGCAAGCCGGTGCACGCGGCATTACCGCCTTCCTGATCGAAAAGGATTTTGCCGGTTTCTCCGTTGCCCAAAAGCTGGACAAGCTGGGCATGCGCGGCAGCCACACAGGCGAGCTGGTGTTCCAGGACTGTGAAGTGCCTGAAGAAAACGTGCTGGGCCAACTGAATGGTGGCGTCAAAGTACTGATGTCCGGCCTGGACTACGAACGCGCCGTGCTGGCCGGTGGCCCGCTGGGCATCATGCAAGCCGTGATGGACGTGGTCATTCCCTACATCCACGACCGCAAGCAGTTCGGCCAGGCCATTGGCGAATTCCAGCTGATTCAAGGCAAGGTGGCCGATATGTACACCACCCTGCAAGCCAGCCGCGCCCTGTGCTATGCCGTGGGCAAGAATCTGGACCGTCTGGGTGCAGGCCATGTACGTTCTGTGCGTAAAGACTGCGCAGCCGCCATCCTGTACAGCGCTGAAAAAGCCACCTGGATGGCTGGTGAAGGTATACAGATTCTGGGCGGCAACGGCTACATCAACGAATTCCCCACAGGCCGCCTGTGGCGCGATGCCAAGCTGTACGAGATCGGCGCGGGCACCAGTGAAATCCGCCGCATGCTGATCGGCCGCGAACTGTTCGCTGAAACCGCCTAAAAAGGCAGAGGCATGTCCAACCCTGATTTTGGCGAAACCACCGTCATTACCCCGGTTCAAAAACCGGGGATGACGGCTATCCAGGTGGCCCAGGCCATGCTGGATGGGTTCAATCGCCACTATGCGCTGTTTCGCTACAGCGCCCAGCGCGCCAAGTCTTTGTACGAATCGGGCGACTGGCATGGTATTCAGCAGCTCTCGCGCGAACGTATCGAGTACTACGCGACACGGGTGCGCGAATGCGCGGCCATGCTTAGCCAGAATCTGCGTTTGCATCAGCCCACGCCTTCCGATCCGGCCCATCTGGACGAGGCCCAGCAGCAGTTGTGGTTGCAAGCCAAGGCGGAGTTTGTGCGTTTGCTGTCGGGCCACCGTCAGCCGGAATGTGCCGAGACCTTCTTCAACTCCGTCTCCTGCCGTGTGCTGCACCGGCACTATTTTCGCAACGAATTTATTTTCGTGCGTCCAGCTGTTGCCACGGATTATCTGGACGGCGCGCTGCCTTCGTATCGGGTCTATTACCCCACCGAAGAAGGTCTGGAAACCAGCCTGACCAATATGCTGGCCGACTTCGGTCTGGCCGCCCCCTTTGCCGACCTGCCGCGCGATGTGCGCACACTGGCCCGCATGGCGGTGCGTCAGCTATGTCGCCGCCTGCCACGTGGCTATGGCTCGCGCATTGGCTCGGACTGCCAGATTCAGGTGCTGAACTCCCTGTTCTTTCGTAACAAGGGTGCCTATGTGGTGGGCCGCCTGATCAATCAGGGTGAAGTGCTGCCGTTTTCGATCGCTATTTTGCATCGCCCCTCGGGACACTTGTATATAGACGCCTTGCTGCACACCACGGACGACCTGTCCACGCTGTTCAGCTTTACCCGCGCCTATTTCCTGGTCGATATGGAAGCCCCGTCAGCCTATGTGGACTTCCTGTCCAGCCTGCTGCCCCGCAAGCCCAAGGCCGAGCTGTACACCGCCATCGGCCTGCAAAAGCAGGGCAAGACGCTGTTCTACCGCGACTTTCTGCACCACCTGTCGCACTCGCACGATCACTTTGATCTGGCTCCCGGTATTGCCGGTATGGTGATGACGGTATTCACCCTGCCGTCCTACCCCTATGTGTTCAAGCTGATCCGCGACCGGATTCAAAAGCAGGGCATGGACCACGCCACGGTGCGCAGCAAATACCAGCTGGTTAAAAAACATGATCGTGTCGGGCGCATGGCTGACACCTGGGACTACGCCCAGGTTGCCTTGCCCAAGGCACGCTTTTCCGAAGCCTTGCTGGAAGAACTTCGCCGCGAAGTGCCCAGCCTGCTGGAAGAGTCCGAGGACACCATCTTGCTGCGCCACGTCTACATTGAACGGCGCATGACCCCGCTGAACCTGTATCTGAACAAAGCCAGTGACCCCGCCCTGAACGCCGCCGTGGAGCAATACGGCAAGGCCATCCGGGAACTGGCCGCCGCCGACATCTTCCCCGGCGATATGCTGTTCAAGAACTTTGGTGTGACCCGTCTGGGCCGCGTCGTCTTCTATGACTACGACGAAATCCAGCACATGCGCGAGATGAACTTTCGCGCCATTCCGCCTGCACCAAATGAAGAAGCCGAAATGGCCAGCGAACCCTGGTATCCCATCGGCCCGAACGATGTATTTCCCGAAGAATTCGGCTACTTTCTATTGACCGACCCTCGTATTCGCAAAGCCTTCATGGCCCACCATGCAGAACTGCTGGAGCCTGAATGGTGGACTCAGTGCCGCTTGCGAGTGACGCAAGGTCGGATCGAAAATATTTTTCCGTATAACAAAGATCGGCAGCTGCACGAGTTTGCCAAACGCGCGCCGGTCTCCTCTTTGCAACCAGGAGTCTTTCATGACTAATTCCGTTGTCATCGTCTCGATCGCCCGCACCCCTATGGGCGGCATGATGGGTAGCCTGTCCGATCTGGCCGCCCACGAACTGGGCGCGGTCGCCATCAAGGCGGCCATGGAGCGCTCGGGCATTCAGGCCGACAAAGTCGACGAAGTGATCATGGGTAACGTGCTGCAAGCCGGTCAGGGCCAGGCTCCTGCACGCCAGGCTGCCTTGGGCGCCGGTCTGCCCCAGGGTGTAGCTTGCACCACCATTCATAAAGTGTGCGGTTCCGGTCTGAAAGCCGCCATGTTTGCCCACGACCTGCTCAAGGCAGGCAGCGTGGACGTGGTGGTGGCCGGCGGTCAGGAAAGCATGAGCAATGCTCCCTACCTGCTGCTGAAAGGCCGCGAAGGCTACCGATACGGTCACTCCACCGTGTATGACCACATGGCCATGGACGGCCTGGAAGATGCCTACAGCCGTGGCACCGCCATGGGTGTATTTGCCGAAGATTGCGCCAGCAAATACGAGTTCAGCCGCGAAGAGCAAGATGCTTACGCGCTGGAGTCGCTGCGCCGCGCTCGCCAAGCCAGCGATGACGGCAGCTTTGAATGGGAAATTGCGCCAGTCACCATCGCTGGCCGCAAGGGTGATGTCGTTGTTGCCAAGGACGAAGCCCCCACCAAAGCCATGCCCGAGAAGATCCCCACGCTGCGTCCCGCTTTCAAGAAAGACGGCACGATTACCGCTGCCAACGCCTCGTCCATTTCGGACGGTGCCGCCGCCATGGTGATCACCACCGAAGAGAAAGCCAAGGAACTGGGCGCAACTCCACTGGCCCGCATTGTGGCTCACACCCAGCACGCGCAAGAACCGGCCTGGTTCACGACCGCTCCAGTCGCTGCTATCCAGAAACTGCTGGATAAAACCGGTTGGAGCGTGGCTGACGTTGACCTGTTCGAGATCAACGAAGCCTTCGCCGTGGTGACCATGGCTGCCATGAAAGAGCTGAACATCCCGCACGACAAGGTCAACATTCACGGTGGTGCTACCGCCCTGGGTCACCCCATCGGTGCATCGGGTGCTCGCCTTCTGGCAACCTTGATCGGCGCACTGCGCAAGACCGGCGGCAAGCGCGGTATTGCCTCGCTGTGCATTGGCGGTGGCGAAGCTGTCGCCCTGGCCGTCGAGCTGGTCTAAAGCAAGCTCATCAGCCGGGCTGCGGCCCGGCTGATTTTATGGGCTTTTCTCTGTTCTCTTTCCAGGCACGCCATGTCAGTTATTGAATCCCGCATCAATCCGCGTTCCCAAGACTTTCAGGACAACGCCTCGATCATGCAGGCCCTGATCCTTGATCTGCGCCAAAAGCTACAGAAAACCGCCTTGGGTGGGTCCGAATCCTCCCGGCAACGCCATGTGGGTCGCGGCAAGCTGCTGCCCCGTGAACGCGTCGAACGTCTGCTTGATCCCGGTACTCCCTTTCTGGAGCTCTCGCCTCTGGCTGCCCAGGACGTCTATAACAACGAGTCTCCCGGTGCCGGCATCATCACGGGCATTGGCCGCATTGCAGGCATTGAATGCGTGGTGGTCTGCAACGACGCTACAGTCAAGGGCGGTACTTACTACCCACTGACGGTGAAGAAGCATTTGCGTGCCCAGGAAATTGCCCAACAGAACAATCTGCCTTGCGTGTACCTGGTGGACTCGGGTGGAGCCAACCTGCCCAACCAGGAAGACGTGTTCCCGGATCGTGACCACTTTGGCCGCATCTTCTACAACCAGGCCAATATGTCGGCCCAGGGCATTGCCCAGATTGCGGTCGTGATGGGTTCGTGTACCGCTGGCGGTGCCTACGTTCCAGCCATGAGCGATGAGTCCATCATCGTGCGCGACCAAGGCACCATCTTCCTGGGTGGCCCTCCACTGGTCAAAGCCGCAACCGGTGAAGAGGTCAGCGCCGAAGACTTGGGCGGTGGCGATGTACACACCCGTCTGTCCGGCGTAGCTGACCATCTGGCGGAAAACGATCTGCATGCGCTGGAGCTGGCGCGCCGCTGCGTAGGCCGCCTGAACCGTGAGAAGAAACTGCCTTGGCCGCTGAAAGAAGTGCGCGAGCCACGCTACGACCCGCAAGAGCTGAACGGCATCATCCCTGCCGACACCCGCAAACCCTACGATGTGCGCGAAGTCATCGCCCGCATTGTGGATGACTCGGATTTTGATGAATTCAAGGCCCGCTTTGGCACCACGCTGGTGACCGGCTTTGCCCATATCCACGGCATGCCTGTAGGCATCATTGCCAACAACGGCATTCTGTTCTCCGAAGCGGCCCAGAAGGGCGCCCACTTCATCGAACTGTGCTGCCAGCGCAAGACGCCTTTGGTGTTCCTGCAGAACATCACCGGCTTCATGGTGGGCCGCAAATACGAAAACGAAGGGATCGCCCGCCACGGTGCCAAGCTGGTCACCGCCGTTTCTACCGCAGCCGTGCCCAAATTCACCGTGATTCTGGGCGGCTCCTTTGGTGCCGGTAACTACGGTATGTGTGGCCGCGCCTTCAGCCCGCGCCTGCTGTTCCTCTGGCCCAATGCCCGCATCTCGGTCATGGGTGGTGAGCAGGCAGCCAGCGTGCTGGCTACCGTGCGCCGTGATGGCCTGGAAGCTCGTGGCCAAAGCTGGAGCGCCGAGGAAGAAGAAGCCTTCAAGGCCCCCATCCGCGAACAATACGAACATGAAGGCCACCCCTACTACGCCACTGCGCGTCTGTGGGATGACGGCATCATCCAGCCTTCGGATACCCGGCGCGTTCTGGCCCTGGGCCTGTCCGCCGCCTTGAACGCCCCTATTGAAGACACCCGCTTTGGCGTGTTCCGCATGTAAGACAAGGAGACACTGTGTTTCAGACCCTGCTGATAGCCAATCGCGGTGAAATTGCCTGCCGGGTGGCCGCCACTGCCCGCAGCCTGGGGCTGCGTACCGTTGCGGTTTACTCCGACGCGGACGCCGACGCCCAGCACGTACGTGCTTGTGATCAAGCCGTGCGCATCGGTGGCCCCGAGCCACGCGACAGTTACCTGAAGATCGACGCCATTCTGGAAGCCGCCCGTGCCACTGGCGCGAATGCCATCCATCCCGGCTACGGCTTTCTGTCCGAGAACGAGCACTTTGCTCGCGCTTGTGAAGAAGCCGGCATTATTTTTGTAGGCCCGCCCGCTCAAGCCATTGCGGCCATGGGCAGCAAGTCCGCCGCCAAATCCCTGATGGAAAAAGCCGGTGTACCTTTGGTGCCCGGTTACCACGGCGACAATCAGGACCCCGACTTTCTGCACCAGCAAGCCGACCAAATCGGCTACCCCGTGCTGATCAAAGCCAGCGCCGGTGGTGGCGGCAAGGGCATGCGCATTGTGGAAGAGTCCGGCGCGTTCCTGGAAGCCTTGCGCTCTTGCCAGCGCGAAGCCGCCAGCAGCTTTAGTGACGACCGCGTACTGATCGAGCGCTACATCACCAAGCCACGCCATATCGAAATTCAGGTCTTTGGTGACCAGCACGGTGGCTACGTCTACTTGTTCGAACGCGATTGTTCGGTACAGCGCCGTCACCAGAAAGTGATTGAAGAAGCTCCCGCCCCCGGCATGACGCCCGAGCGTCGCCAGGCCATGGGTGAAGCGGCCATTGCAGCGGCACGCGCCGTGAACTATGTGGGCGCAGGCACGGTGGAGTTCATTGCCGAGCAGGACGGGCGTTTCTACTTCATGGAAATGAATACCCGCCTGCAAGTCGAACACCCCGTCACCGAACTGATTACCGGCCACGATCTGGTGGAATGGCAATTGCGTGTAGCCGATGGCCAGCCTTTGCCTGCCAAGCAGGAAGAGCTGAGCATCAATGGCCATGCCATCGAGGTTCGTATCTACGCAGAAAACCCCGATAAGGACTTCCTGCCCTCCATCGGTACGCTGCGCAGCTTGCAGTACCCCGCCCATGCGTCCTTCACCTCCGGTGATGTGCGTATCGACAGCGGCGTGCGTGAAGGCAGCGTCATCAGCCCCTTCTACGATCCCATGATTGCCAAGGTCATCACCCATGGTGCTGATCGTGAGCAGGCCCGCCGTCGCCTGATTCGCACGCTGGCCGATACTCAAGTGGCCGGTGTACACACCAACAAGACCTTCCTGCAACGTCTGCTGGGCGATGAAGCCTTTGCCCAGGCCGATCTGGATACGGGTCTGATTCCACGTCGTCACGATGCGCTGTTCCCCAGCAATCAGGACGTTCCAGCTTCTGTGCTGGCCTTCGCCGCCTGCGCCGTGCTGACTCATCAGGGTATGAGCGGGCAAGCCCCCAACTCCGACCCGTGGGCGGTACATGACGCCTGGCGTTTGAGCGGGGACTACGATCAGAAAGTGGCCTTGCAACTGGGTGAAGAAGCCCACGAAGTGCTGCTGCAACGTCGTGACAACCAGTGGCAGATCACGCTGGGCGGAACCCAACACGCGCTGCGCTGGCAAGCCGAAGAAACGGCCGGCCTGGCCAAAACCCTGACCTTGCGTCTGTGGCTGGATCAGGTCGAATACCGCGCCCAGGTGCTGCAAGATGGCGACCATCTGCAAGTTGCCCAGGCCGGCTCGGACTGGACTCTGGCCGTGGTCGACACCTTGGCCAGCGCCGGCACGAACAGCCAGGAAGCCCACGGAGGCCGCCTGACCGCTCCCATGCCGGGCAAGATCATTGCCTTGAATGTGGGCGCAGGTGACAGCGTCAAACAGGGCGATGTGCTGCTGGTCATGGAAGCCATGAAAATGGAACACTCCATTCAGGCACCGGCAGACGGCACCGTGGCCGAGCTGTTCTTTGCGGTGGGCGATCAAGTGCCTGAAGGTGCAGAACTGGTCACCATGGAGAGCTGAAACTCCTCCCTTCCAGCCCGTGTAAAACGCATTGCCGGGCTGGAAAAATAGGCGTAAAGTCGCACTAACAAGAGCCCCCGCCCAGGGGCTCTTGCCGTTAAGAACGACTCATGACCGCCCAGCCTCTTACCCCCTACTGTGGTCGCTTTGCGCCTAGTCCCAGTGGTCCCTTGCACGAGGGTTCGCTGGTTGCTGCCATGGCCAGCTACCTGGATGCACGCGCCCAGAACGGGCGCTGGTTACTGCGCATTGAAGATATAGACACGCCACGCGTGGTCGCAGGGGCTGACCAGATCATCATGCAGCAGTTGCAAGGCCTGGGCATGCATTGGGATGGCGAGGTGATTTGGCAAAGCCAGCGGCTGGCACGCTACCAGGAAGTGTTTGATGGCCTGCGCGAGCGAGATCTGGTCTACGGCTGCACCTGCACCCGTCAGGAAATTCTGGCGGCTTCCATGCCGGTTGCCCCGGATTCGCATGAATACCCCTATGCAGGCACCTGCCGCCACGGCATCCCGACAAACCGTACCATCCGTGCATGGCGGCTACGTGTCCCGGAAGGGGTGGAACACTTCACCGATCGCTGGGCCGGGCCGCAGCGACAGGACGTAGCCAAAGAAGTCGGGGACTACATCCTTAAACGGGCCGACAAGCTCTGGGCTTACCAGTTTGTCGTGGTCATTGATGATGCGGACAGCCGGATCACTGATGTTGTACGCGGCGCAGACTTGCTCAGCTCCACCGCCCGCCAGCGCGTCTTGCAAAAAGTCCTGGGCCTGCCTGTCCCGCGCACGTTGCACGTGCCGCTGGCCTGCGATGAGCAAGGCCGCAAGCTCTCCAAACAGAACCATGCCCCGGCCTTTGACCTGGAGCATCCTATGGAAACGCTGCAACGGGTCTGGACCTTTCTGGGTTTTGCTCCCATGGCTGCGAACACCCTGGACGGGTTCTGGAGCCAGGCCATCAGTGCGTGGGCGCAGCGCTTCCCGCTGCCTGCGAAGCCAAGCCCGAACAACTGAGCCACGAGCCGAGGCTAGATGCGGATGCGGATGCGGATGCGGATGCGGATGCGGATGCGGATGCGGATGCGGATGCGGATGCGGATGCGGATGCCAGCTAGTTTAGTGGCCTTTCAACCGCTGCGGTCCCACTTGCAGGGTTTCAAATAAACGACAGTTTCTGCCCCAACAATCGATTTATGTTTCAATCATAAAGACGCCCCGCCGCAAAGGGCGTCTGCCAGAGCAGACCCAGGCAAAAAGCAGTCTGGATGCGCAAGGCAAGACCCATCCATCCCCTGAACACCCCATTTGCCCCCTACCGCAAATCAGCGTAAAGTTTGGTCACTGGTTACCGAAATCACGCAGTTTTTTTAATCACTTAGGACGGCAACCTTATACCCATGTTTGATATCCTGGTTTATCTATTCGAGACGTATTACAACCCCCAGTCCTGTCCCAAGGCGGAGGTTCTGGCCCACAAATTGGCCGCTATTGGCTTTGAAGACGAGGACATCAACGACGCACTGGGCTGGTTACATGCACTGGGCGAGACCTCGCAACAGTGTCAGCCTACGGCTCAACTCAGTCCCAACAGTCAGCGTATTTTTTCTGAGCACGAACAGAATGTGCTGGGCGCTGACGCGATGGGTTTCATCACCTTTTTGCAAAATTCCGGCGCTCTTACCGCCCACCTGCGCGAAATTCTGATTGAAAGCGCCATGACGGTGGACGAAAGCCCGGTCTCGTTGGACAAAATAAAAATTGTCGCCCTGATGGTTTTGTGGAGCCACGAAGCCGAAATCGATCACCTGATCTTTGAAGAGCTGCTCAGCGACGACTCCACCCGTCAGTCCCACTAAGCTGATACACAGGAACCTATTTTTTGTTCAAGAAACGGCCCCGATAAAGAGGGTCCTTCAACACAAAAAACCAAGGCCCGAATCCGACGCCACATCGGATTCGGGCCTTTTTGATTAGGCTTGCTGCTGACTGGCTCTGGCTTGGCCACCTCTATAGAAACAAGTCCCAGATACAAAAAAGCCGGATTGTCTTTATTAGATAGAGGCAATCCGGCTACAGGCTATTGAGCGCAACTGATCAGGTCAGGCTCACTTGATTTCCTTTCTGTCCTTGTCCAGCATCGCGCGCAGCAGGCTTTGACCACCCTCGACCACCGCAAACTCGCCATAACGGGCGGCATCGAAGCGATCTGCCGAGCCTTCCGCGAAGAACCAGGCATCTGTTCCAGGCGTCCAGTTACTGCGATGACGACGCATGCGCAAGCGCATCACATCGGAAGGTTCAGCCACAGGGCCTTCTTCGCTCCACAGACGCTCCTGGCCGTCCTGCTCCAGATAAACACCCTTGAGCTGCGCCACCTTGTTCTCATCCAGCTGCACCGCCACAACAACCCATTGCTGAGCGTCCATCTTGGCAAGCGCATCCTTGGGCAAGCCCCAGGACAGGGCAGACAAGTTCTGCGACAGGGCGAAGTTCAAGGACATATAGTCGCCCTGCATCAGCGAACGGGGATCCACCGGAGCCAGCTCCAGCAAGACCGTCTGACCATCGCTCAAGATACGTTCTTTTTGCACGATGGCCACGTTGGCCACACCCAGCACCAACACAGTCCCCAATAGAACACTTGCAACAATACCCTTGGGTGCCTCCTGCGGCGCTGCTAACGCCCCTTTCTTCTTGCGGCTCAACTGACCCAAATAGGCAAAGACCAGACATCCCACTCCGGTTGCCAGCAACAGTTCGGCCTTGTCCAGCAAACTGATATTCAGGATGTAATACAGACGCCAGAGGCAGAATAGACCCATTGCCACGGCCACCGCCAACAAGCTGAGATAACGCCAGGCATAAGCCACCAGAACCCAGCTCAAGGCCAGGGCCACTGGCGGATAGGGTGTCCAGACCGCGCACAAAGCGGCCATCCCCAGCAAGGCAATGCCATAAACCAGGGGCTGGTCACGCCAGCCGCGCCAATAAAACGCCAGTATCGCCAAAGGAGCCATGGCCAGCAGAAAGCCAGCTACGGTCAGGTACGGCCGCGACTCGTCCCAGAAGGGCATGGAATAAAACAGCGTGCCCGCCGAAACAAGATGAATCTGGGAAGCGAGCAGCAAGGACCAGAACAAGGGCAGCCAGAAATGCGGCTTGCGCTCACCACGCAGATAAAAATGCCCCAGCAACAAGGCGGCAAAAAACATGAATGCCGCGGGCATTTCCAGCACCCAATAAGGCATCATGGTCCAGCGATCAAACAAGCGCTCGATCACCAGAAACTCGATCGCGGCCAGTGCCCAAATCACCAGCAACATGCGCAATACGAACTGGCCTTTGGCAAGCCTGTACAGCAAGGTGCTGATCACGACGGCTATCATGGCGCTGGCCTCAGGTGGCCAGGGGTAGCGCATGTCCACAAGCGGCACGCTCAGCAAGAGCAGCGCACACGCAACCCAGCCGCCGACCAGATCCCGGCTGGGTACGGTGTGAGCCTTGCCAAACAGCACGGGGGACACCAGAGCCATGATGCCGCCCAGTACACCTAGCGCTTCCAGACTCAAATCCAGAGAAACAGCCAGGTACAGCAGAATAATCAGCGGTAACAGCAGGTAGAGGAACAGCTTGATCACGCGCAGATACCAGGGGTGATGCTCGTCACTATCCTGAGCGTCAGCTTGAACACTAGCCTGTGCGTTGGCCAGGGTCTCTGCTGTTGAGGCGGCAGGACTTGTTGCCATTGCTGCGTTCACTGGTGCTTGAGTTGCTGCCGCCTCGCCACCATGAGTCCGTCGCCAATGGACGACCTGTTGCTGCAGGAAGCGCAGCAAGCCCAGGCCCAGGCCCACAATCACCACCACGATCAGCAGAAACGCATCGCTTGCATACTCAATAATCAGCATGCTCAAGGAGCCATACGCACCGAACGAGGCCAAGGACATGATCAGCAAATCCGGGCGGCGGTAGGGATAAATACCGTACAGCACCAGGAACAGGACCAGTCCCAGCAGGAAGTTGCCTTCCATGACCTGGGCACCGATGAAAAAACCCACCGCAATTGCTGCCACACGCGGCACGATGCGCCACGGGTCATGACGCGCACGCCAGATGGTTTCGGCGGCCAGCAACAACAGCGCATTGACTGCCAAAGCTAGCAAGGTCTGCGAGGTGTAACTGCGCCCGAACCAGCCCAAGCGGGCAACATCAATCCACAAGTACAAGGCGGTATTGATCAGTACCAGCCACAGCACCGACAGAAAGACACTGCGCACTGTGAATACCCAAGGTATGATCAGCACAGTCCACAATGCGAAAAGCTGCCAAGGGTCTGCGCCAGTCTGATAAGTCTGGCCAATCAGCGCCAGCAAACCGCCCGTGGCCACGGCGGCAAGGCCGGTCAACGCAGCAGGCACTCCCAGATCATGACCCCAGCCACCGGAACGTCGGCGAAACAGCAAGGCCAGCCCTGCAGAAACCAGCACGGCGCCTTGAGCCAGGGCAAATTTGGCTACGTGCCCCCAGTTTTCCCAATTGGCCGCAATCCAGGTCACCAGACCACTAGCGAGCAGCAAAACGGCCAAACCCCAGGCCAGTTTTGTCAGAAACACTCGCCAGTCTGTGGGCCATACGTTAGTCTTGTCAGGTCTCATAACTTGCATAGAGGGATAAGCACCTCGTATCATTTCGCGCATTGCAGCGCAGTTGCTGTCACTGGAATCATATGGATAAAACACTAATCATTGCCGAGAAACCTTCAGTCGCCGTAGATATCTCGCGGGCATTGGGCGGTTTCACTCGAGAAGGTGATTATTTTGAAAGCGATCGCTATGTGCTGGCCTCCAGCATCGGCCATCTGCTGGGCCTGGTGGCCCCTAATGATCCGGTCCGCGGCAAGTGGAGCTTCACACATCTACCTGTTATTCCCCCTCAGTTTGAGCTCAACCCGACTGACAAGAAATCGACTGAGCGCTTGAAACTGCTGGTCAAGCTGATCAAACGAAAAGATGTCACCGCTGTTATTAATGCCTGTGACGCGGGGCGCGAGGGTGAGCTGATTTTTCGCTACATTATGCAGTACGCTGGAGCGAAAAAACCGGTGCAAAGGCTTTGGTTACGTTCGATGACACAATCGGCGATCCGTGAAGCATTTGAAAACCTGCGCGACGATGAAGACATGAAACCGCTGGAAGCGGCGGCCCGTTCGCGCGCTGAAGCGGACTGGCTGGTGGGCATTAATGGCACGCGTGCCATGACGGCTTTCAATAGCAAGGATGGCGGTTTTTTCAAAACCCCCGTGGGCCGTGTGCAAACCCCCACGCTGGCTATCGTGAACGAGCGAGAGAACCGCATTCGCCAGTTTGTGTCGCGCGATTACTGGGAAGTACATGCGGACTTTATTGCCGCTGCAGGCCTGTACACCGGCCGCTGGTTCGATCCCAAGTTCGTCAAAGACGAGCATGACCCCGAGAAAAAAGACTCGCGTCTGTGGTCCCTGACGGCGGCCCAAACCATTGTGGCCGCGTGCCGCGAGCAACCCGGCGTAGTCACCGAGGAATCCAAGCCCAGCACGCAGATGTCGCCCGCCTTGTTTGATTTGACTTCACTGCAACGCGAAGCCAACTCGCGCTTCGGCTTCTCTGCCAAGACCACCTTGTCCTTGGCGCAGACGCTGTACGAACGCCACAAGGCGCTGACTTACCCCCGTACCGACTCGCGCTATCTGCCTGAAGACTATATAAGTACGGTGCAAGAAACCATGCGTGCGCTGGCTGACAGCGGCACGCCTGCCAGCGCTTCGGTGCAACCGTTTGCGCAGGAAGTGGTCGAGCAGAAATGGGTCAAGCCCAACCGTCGGATTTTCGACAACAAGAAGGTTTCGGATCACTTTGCCATCATCCCTACCTTGCAGGTGCCTCGGGAACTGAGCGATGCCGAACACAAGATTTACGAGCTGATCAGCCGTCGCTTCCTGGCCGTGTTCTTCCCGGCTGCGGAATTCCGCGTCACCACGCGTATTACGCAGGTGTCCGGTCACCACTTCAAGACGGAAGGCAAAGTGCTGGTCAAACCGGGCTGGTTGGCTATTTACGGCCGCGATGCCCAAGGTGAAGATGCGTCCCTGGTGCCGGTTGCTGACGGCGAGAAGGTTCGCACCGAAGATGTGAACACCAAGGCCCTGGCTACCAAGCCACCTGCACGCTTTACGGAAGCGACCCTGCTGTCGGCCATGGAAAGCGCCGGCAAACTGGTAGATGACGAAGCCTTGCGCGAAGCCATGTCCGAGCGCGGTCTGGGTACGCCAGCCACTCGTGCTGCCATTATTGAAGGTCTGCTGAACGAAGCCTACTTGCGTCGTGAAGGCCGCGAGCTGGTGCCTAGCGCCAAGGCACGTCAGCTGATGACTTTATTGTCCGGTCTGGGCGTGAGCGAACTGACTTCGCCCGAACTGACTGGCGAATGGGAGCACCAGCTCAAGCAGATCGAGCAACGTCAGCTGGATCGGGACGTGTTCATGCGTGAAATCGCGCAGATGACGCAAGTTATCGTCAAGCGCGCGAAAGAATATGAGCGCGACACGGTTCCGGGTGATTACGCGACCTTGCAGACGCCATGCCCTAAATGTGGTGGCGTGGTCAAAGAAAATTACCGTCGTTATGCCTGCACGGCTTGCGATTTCTCTATCGGCAAGCACCCCGGTGGTCGCACCTTCGAGCTGCCTGAAGTTGAAGAGCTGCTTGCCAAGAAAGAACTGGGCCCACTGCCTGGTTTCATCAGCAAGATGGGGCGTCCCTTTGCGGCACTTTTACGCATTACCGACGAGTACAAGCTGGAGTTCGACTTCGGCCAGAACGACGACGATGATGACGAAGCCCTGGATTTCAGCGGCCAGACCCCGGTCGGCCCCTGCCCCAAGTGCCAGTCTCCCGTCTTTGAGCACGGCTTGCGTTATTTGTGCGAGAAGTCCGTTGGCCCCTCCAAGAGCTGCGACTTCCGTAGCGGCAAGGTGATTCTGCAGCAGGAAATTACCCGCGAGCAGATGGCCAAGTTGCTGGGCGAAGGCAAGACAGACCTGCTGGATGGTTTCGTGTCCTCGCGCACCAACCGCAAGTTCAAAGCCTTCCTGGTGCGTCAGGCAGACGGCAAGATCGGCTTTGAGTTCGAGCCTCGTCCAGAGAAGCCAGGTCGCAAGTCGGCCGCCAAGAAAACGGCGACCAAAGCGGTGGCTAAAAAGACGGCCGTGAAGAAAACAGCGGCTAAGAAGACGAGCGCTAAAAAATCGGCCACCAAAAAAACGGCCGCTAAAACCGCACAATAATCTGCCGGCCCACTACATCGATCGCAACAAGGCCCGCGCCATCAACTGCACCCCAAAAGTTGGATATTGATCCAACCTTTGGGGTGTTTTTTATGCCCCACCACGTGACACCTCGCTAGCCGACCCACCCGCATTTTCTCTGTCAGCCGACTTATATTAAAATAAGAATCGTTTTTATTTACCTTGCCGATTCTGCTCCTATTTTTGCCTCGCAGGCAGCTTCCCACCCATGCCGACAGAACCCCGTGCTTCATCCCGCCACCGGCGCAATTCGCTGGTCGACGCCTTATGCGAACATTACGATGATCTGCTGGCTCAATTACGCCGCCGCTTTGGTGCTCATCATTTTGCACAGGATGTGCTGCACGACGCCTGCCTGCGTTTGCTGGAACGCCCCCAGCGCCCTGAACCCCGCTCCCCCCTGGCCCTGCTACGGCGCATCTTGCACCATCTGGCGATTGATCGCTACCGCCATGACCAGCGCCGATGCAAGCACGACGAGGGTCACTTCTGGCCCGAAGACCAGGTATGCCCGGCGGCCACTCCTGAACAGCATGCGTGTACCCGTCAAGCATTGGACCACCTGATGCAAGCGATTCAGACGTTGCCTCCCCGCTGCCAGGAGGTATTCATCTTGCATAAGATTCACCATATCAGCCAGGCAGACGTCGCTCGCCTGCAAGCTATCTCGGTCAAAACCGTAGAAAAACATATACGGCTGGGCATGGCGCATTGTCGCCGTCATATGGAGCGTTATTAAATGAGTTCCACTCCTGGCCCCATCCCGCCCGCTCAAGATCCAGCTACTGAATCCCAACTGGACGAACTGCTCAATCAAAATCAGGGAACACTGCGTGAGCAATTTCCTTTGCCAGACCTAGAACAACTGGCTCGCCAGGCCAACGAACGTAAACGCAAACGAGAACGGCGACGCGCTAGCTCCGGCTTGCTGGTTCTCGCAATCGCGGCAACAGGACTGTGGTACGGGAACCCGGCTTGGCAACACGAATCGATTAGCAGCATGGCTCACGCTCAGCAACGCGTTACGCTATCCGATGGTTCGATCGCCGTCCTGGACCGTGATACCCGGCTATCGGTCACCTGGCGGCTACGTAGCCGGGACATACAGATGGCGCAGGGCCGGGCATATTTCGATGTCAGCCACTCGGCCTGGCGTCCATTCCAGGTGCAGGCCGGCACGGTACAAGTCCGCGTCCTGGGCACACGTTTTGCGGTTGAACACAAGCCCGATACCGTTGCCGTGATCGTAGAGCAAGGACGGGTGCAGGTCCGCGACCAGGCACATCACCCGGACATCCTCCGTGTCTTGCAGGCTGATCAACGGCTGCTAGTCGATGCTGCCGGGATGGGACAAATTGAAACTGTGCAGGCCGACACGCTGCTGGCCTGGCAACGCGGTCAACTGCTGATCAATGATTTACCCCTGGAGCAAGCATTGCATCAACTACAAGCTTATCTGCCGCAAACCCTGCGGGTGTTGGACCCTGCCTTGGCCCAACGCAGAGTCAGCGCCGTTTTTCAGCTTACGGCTTTGGACCAACTGCCAGCCTTGCTACCCCAGGTCTGGTCAATCGAGCTTCAGCCACAGGCTGATGGCAGCCTACTGGTCCTCCCCCTTAAAAAGTAATTCTTTGTAAGCGAGGTAGGGAAGCCGGTCTTCTGAATCGGCTTAGCTATATCAGTCCTCCTTTCAAGGTACTTTGTCCATGCGCCTGACGCTCTCTACTCCCTTGGCTGTCCTGGCTCTGGCCAGCATTGGCACCGCTGTTCATGCCCAGACCCTAAGTTTCAATCTACCCGCCCAGCCTTTGGGCACCGCGTTAACCCAGATTGCCAGTCAAGCAGGCATACAAGTCTTTTTCACTCAGGATCTGGTCGAGCATCGCCTGTCTCCCCCCTTGCAAGGCAGCTACACCGCTGCTCAAGCCTTGCACGCCGTACTGAACGGCTCGGGGCTGGCCCCTCGGCAGGTCGGGGCCGACTCCTACACCTTGCAGACCGTCCCTTCGCAGGCCCAGGACGCCCCTATCCGACAAGGTGAGACACTGGCCGCCGTTACCGTTGTGGCCTCACGGACCCCAAAATCCATTGACGAAACCGCCAACACGGTCTGGGTCATTGACTCAAAACAAATTGCCGAGCAAACCGGTGCAGGCGCCTCCCTGAAGCAAATGCTGGGACAACTGATTCCCGGACTGGATCTGGGAGGGCAATCCCGCACCAATGCAGGCCAATACCTGCGAGGCCGTCCCACTCAAGTCATGATCGACGGCATTTCTCTGAACGGCTCGCGTCAGTTAAGCCGACAGTTTGATTCCATTGATCCTTTCAATATCGAACGCATTGAAGTCCTGTCAGGGGCCACCGCTATCCACGGAGGCAACGCCACAGGCGGGATCATCAATATCATTACCAAACGCGCCGAACCCGGTCCGGCTCGGTTTGTCTCCGAGCTGGGGGTACGAAGCGGCTTGCAAGCGGGCGATGACCTGAACACCACCCTGTCGCAATCCGTAGAAGGCGGCAACGACACCCTCCAAGGGCGACTGGCCTTGTCACTGACCCGTAATGGCGGCGCCTATGACAGTCAAGGTGAACGCGTCCTGCCCGACATTACACAAACAGACTTGCAATGGAACCGGTCCCTGGATCTGATGGGCTCTTTGAATGTGGATCTGCAAGAGGCGGGCGAGTTGCGTCTACTGTCACAATACTACGATTCCGGCTTTAAACCGGGCAAAGCCCTGTGGCTACGTCCCGGTCCCAATGACAATATTCTCAACCCGTCGGAACTGGATATACGCAGCGGTTTTGACTCGGACTATAAGCCCCGCACCGAACGCCAGATTCTGGCGGCGGACTACTTCAAGGGTGATGTGCTCGGTGGCCAGGACCTGTATCTGAAGGCCTACTATCGCAATGAATCCATGCGTTTTTATCCCTACCCGGATTCAGACGCCAACCCGCTTGTTCCAGGCAAACGCATCTACAACTGGAGTGTTTCAACTCAGGAAACCCAGACGTACGGGCTGAAAGCCATGCTCAACAAGGACTGGGACCGCTTCAGCTTGAACTACGGTGTGGACTACGATCACGAAACCTTCAAAGCCACCCAAACCATGTTCGACATCAACAAAGCGATGGACAGTGGGGGCCTGGAGTTTGACAAGGTGGCCAGCCTGCCGCGCTACCCCGGTTTTCGCAATCACATATTGGGGGCCTTCGCACAGGCTGACCTGCATCTAACTGACAAACTAAGCCTGAGCGCTGGAGTGCGCAAGCAACACGTCCGTGTGCAGGTGAATGACTTTGTTCAGGGGATACAGCAACGCCTGGTTCTATCGGGCTACGGCCAGTCTGCCGATTCCATTCCAGGCGGGCGCAACAGCTATGGGACGACCTTGTTCAATGCCGGCTTGATCTACAAGCTCAGCCCGGCACAGCAAGTATGGGCGAATTACTCCGAGGGTTTTGAACTGGCCGATCCTGCTAAATACTATGGAACAGGCGCCAGCTATTCACTGATCGACAATCACTGGACACTGGGTCGCCACATCAGCGTGACAGACTCCTCCATGGCGGCCATCAAAACCCGCTCGACCGAAGTGGGCTGGCGCTACAACGACGGCCCACTCTCTGCCCAGGTCGCCTTGTTCCATTCGCAATCGGACAAGTCGATCGCCCTGAACCGCAGCACGTTAAATATCTCACTGGTGGACTCCAAAGTACGTAACTACGGTCTGGAAGGACAAGTAGACCTGCGCCTGAACGATGGCTGGAGCACGGGAGCCAGCTTGCTCTTGATTCGCAATGAAGAGCTGAAAGACGGCCGCTGGCAGCGACGCGGTATTTACTACTCCAGCCCGTCCAAAGCCACCGCCTATATTGGCAAGCAAGGCAATAACTGGGCCGTACGCGCTCAGGTGGCCCATTCGATGAAACTGCGCAGCGACATCCCCAGCGTGGGCGGCGGTCAGCAACAAGAATCCTTGCCCAGCCTGACACTGGTCGACCTTCTGGGACGCTACCAGTTCGATCACAGCGCACAAGTCAAAGGCACGCTGTCACTGGGGATTCAGAACCTGTTCAATAAATCCTACGAAACTCGATGGGGTCAGCAGGCCAAGCTGATCTACAGCGGCATTATCTCCCCCAGCGTGCTGGATTTTCGGGGCCAAGGGCGCACCTACGCGCTGACCTACACCCTGCAATACTAAGGAGCTTTCCCATGCGAACCCGTTGGATAGTTGCCCTGCTGGCCACCAGTGGCGCACTGGCCTTGCCAGTACAGGCGCAACGTATGTGCAGCCCCACCGCCAGCAACTTACAAACAGCCGTGGGGCCGGGCGTTTACGAGTTGGCCTACAGCCCCAGCCAACAAGCCGTCTATGCGGCAGTGGCCGGTGGCTTCAAAGACGATGCACCACCTAGCAGCCTGGTGCAGCTCGATGCCGCCAACTTGCAGGAAAAAAGCCGCCTGCTCTTGCCTTATCGCGCCTTTGGTCTGGCCTTGGACGATCAGGCCAAGCGCCTGTACGTAGGCCACTCCCTGCAAGGGCGCATCAGCGTAATCGATACACAGCGCAATCGCAGGCTGCACACCGTACAACTGAGCCAGCCCCGCGCAGATGGCAAGCGCTACGAGCACGACTTGCGTGGCCTTATTCTGGACAAAACTCAAGGCCTGCTATTTGTACCCGGCCTGTCGGCCGGCGAAAGCGTACTCTTTGTGCTGGATAGCCAGAACCTTGCCCTTAAGGCCCGTATCCCCGACCTGGGCTTTTATCCCACCGGCTTGGCCCTGGATGAACAAGGCGGGAGATTGTATGTCTCCACGATGGCGGCGGAAATCGTGGTAATCGACACCCGAGCCTTGCGCATCCAGGAACGCTGGACTCTGCCCGGCGTGCATCAACCCATCAATCTGGCCTACCACCAGGATCACCTTTATGTGACTGACCAGGGGCTCGATTCCATTACTCCCTGGCAACAGCGGCTTTTGCCCCAACGCGACTGGAGTGGATCACGCCAGCAAGTGCTGATGCTCGATGCCACAAATGGGCGGATTCTCGCGGCACAGCTTGCTCAGGGCAATCCACTGGCAATCAGCGTTGACCCCGCGGCGAACCTGGCCTACGTGTCCGAGCGTAGCGACCGACGTGTTGCCGCCTACACACTGGATACCTTGCGCCCGGTAGCCGCAGCCACCACCGACAAGCTGACCAACAGCCTAGCGCTGGATACCGGCAGCGGACGCGTCTATGTGTCCTTAAAAAACCCCGCTAAAGGAGAGGAACTGACGCAGGAGTCTGTGGGCCTGCTCTGCTTTGAACCCTGGTCGGGCACGCCTCAAAGCGGCCAGTAAAACAGGGCCTTGGCCAGCACCACTATCAAGAGAACGTGGGCGAAAACACTCAGGTGAATGATCCGGGACCGGCGCGCCGTCATGGTTTTGCGCCGGCTCATCACCATAACGGATAGAAAGTGTCCAAATACGCTTAGCGCTAGAGTGATCTTTACGCCCAGTATCCAGGCCCTGGCCCCGCCGACCTCAAACAAGGCCCGATGCTGCCAGGCCAGACTCAAGCCCGCACCGTAGAGCAATAACAAAACCCAAGGCATGATGCGGCGCGCCCGCCGCCCCAAGGCATACTCGAACTCCCGCATCGATGGGCGGGAAACCTGACGCGCCAAAGGCGACAACATCAGCACCTCGAAAAACACAGTGCCGATAAAAAAAATCGCAGCCAGAAGGTGAACCAACAACAGGAGGAAATAGCTCATGAACAGCGCTCAGGAAAGCAGACGATTCATCAACGGTACACCAGGTCTCGCGCCCACAAACTGACTTCTGGCACATAGCTGATCAGCATCAAGCAAGCCAGGATGACGACTACAAAAGGCAGCAGGGGACGTATCAGTTTTTCCAAAGAAATCCCGGCCACTGAACAAGCCGCAAACAGGTTCACACCAAAGGGCGGTGTCACCATCCCCAAGGCCAGATTGACTACCATGATGATGCCAAAATGCGCCGGATCAATGCCGAACTGCACGGCCACCGGCAACAACAAGGGAGCCAGCACAACGATCGAAGCCGACGTTTCAACGAACATCCCCACCACAAACAAGGCCGCGTTCACACCCAGCAAAAACATCATGGGGCTACTGAACAATTCCCCCAACCAGATCCCCATGGCAGCCGGAATGCCGGTGCGATTGAGCAGGAAGCCAAACACACCCGCATTGGCGATGATGAACATGATGACCGCCGTGGACACCACGGAACGATGCAGCACCTTGGACAGGTCGCCCCATTTAACGCTGCGGTAGACAAACATGCTCACGATCAAGGCATAGACTACCGCCACCGCCGAAGCCTCGGTAGGCGTGAAAATACCCCCGTAAATCCCGCCGAGAATAATCACCGGCATCAACAAGGCCAGCCACGCCTGACGGAATGCCGTCCAGACACCCAAACGACCCACACCGTCCTGCAAACCCAGACCATGGCGACGTGCATACAGCCACACATAAAGCATCAAGGCGCCGCCGATCAACAAGCCAGGGCCAATACCCGCAACGAACAGCTCGCCTACCGACGTGTCCGTGGATACGGCAAACAAAATCATGGGAATGGACGGCGGGATGATCACCCCCAACTCCGCCGCTGAGGCCTGCAAGGATGCCGCGAACGGTGCCGGGTAGCCATGCCGGACCATAGCAGGGATAAGAATTGCCCCGACCGCAAAAGTGGTTGCCACACTGGAACCGGCCACCGCCGCAAAAATCATGCAGGTCAGCACACAGCTGCAAGCCAGACCACCCTGCACACCACCCACCAGGCTTTTGGCAAACTCCACCATACGGTTGGACATGCCGCCCGACTCCATCAGGTTGCCTGCCAGAATAAAGAAGGGCACAGCAACCAGAGGATACTTGTCCAGAGCTGCATACAACTGCTGGGCGATGACCAGAAAAGTCATGCGCCCCTCCCAGGCTACCCCCGCCATATTGGCCAGCCCCACGGCAATCGCCACGGGCACCGTCAATACAAAAAACAGCAGCATGGACACAAGCATGATCTGGGACACGATACGGTCTCCGGTCTAAACAGATGCCCGTAGGGCATCGAGAGTTCGGTGGTGCTTTACAGGCACGGAATCAGGTCTTGAATTAGAGCTGCGTGTTATCGACCACAGCAGGCGCAGGTTTCTCCAGCCAACGGGCCAACAGGCCCAAAATGGCCAGCACGGCACCAATCGGGATCGCGATATACACCCAGGAAATGGACCACTCCAGACTAGGCATGGTCTGAAACCGCACCCGCCAGGTCATTTGAATGCCGACCCAGGTCAACAGGCCGAAGAAAGCCAGACACGTAATCAGCACGGCCACATCCAGCCAATGCTGCGTCCGCTTTCCGACCCAGAGCCGCAGCACATCCACGCTTAGCATGGCACCCTGACGCAAGGCCAGACACAGACCCAGCATGACTGTCCAGATCAGAGCGGCACGTGACCAGGCCTCGCTCCAGTCGGCGGGCGACTGGAGCACGAAACGAGCGATCACTTGATAGAACGCAGCCGCCACTGCCGAGAGCAGCAGCAACTGCGTCACCCAGGACACCAGACGAAACAGGCCCTTATCCAGAACGGACAACAGAGCTTTCATGATGAATGCCGTTTACTGAGTCTGACGGATAGATTCGACCAGTTTCTGGCCGAACTGTTTGTAGTACTGGGGATAGACAGGCTCTACCGCTTTGGCAAACGCGGCATGGTCAACTGTATTGACCTGCATGCCTTCGGCCTTGACGGCATCCACGCCGGTTTTCTCGATATCGTCCACGTAGTCACGCATGGCCTGGGCAGCCGTTACGCCGGCATCTTTCATCAACTGCTTGTCCTGATCGGACAGGCCGTCATACACCGCCGGAGACATCAGCACCAAGGCCGGGCCATACACGTGAGCCGTCAGCGACAGGTACTTTTGCAGCTGAGGCAGCTTGGCCGACACAATCACGGACAAGGGATTTTCCTGGCCGTCGATGGTGCCTTGTTGCAGGGCGGTCGCCACTTCCGGCCAGGCCATAGGCGTAGCCAGAATGCCGATTTCACGGAAAGCGGCAATATGAATGGGGTTCTCTGTGGTGCGTATCTTCAGGCCCTTGGCATCAGCTGGGGTGGTGACAGGACGCACATTATTGGTCAGGTGACGGAAACCTTGCTCGCCCCAGGCCAGCGCCACAATTCCGCGTTTGGGAAATTCAGCCAGCATGTCCTGACCGATCTTGCCATCAAGCACATGACGGGCATGTTGCAGGTCGCGGAACAGGAAAGGAATATCGAACACGCCAGTCTTGGGCACAAAGTTCAGGGTTGCGCCGGTAGACACAATGGCCAGATCAATCGTGCCCAATTGCAAGCCTTCAATAACTTCACGCTCGCCGCCCAAGGCGCTGTTGGGAAAGGCCTCGATGGTGTAGTTGCCGTCCTTTTCCAAGGCACTGGCAAAGGCTTTTGCACCCGCACCATAGTGAGAGCTGGTGGACAAAGCGTAAGCCAGCTTCAAGGAAGTCTGGGCCGTGGCCGCTCCCGCCGCCAGGCCCAAGCCCAGCATCAAACCTGCGGCCAAAAGACGGTTCTTCATGTGACGGTACATCATGCATGCCCCTCCTGTCTGAATGGATCAGTGTATTTAATGCGTAGTGCTCGGGCTGGGACATAGGGGTTTTTACGCCTGTGTCCCAGCCGGGCACCTTATTCTTCTACGTACCAGTTATCTTCGGACAACATGACCTGTTGATGGCCATAGCCCGCTGGCATCATGGGGAAACAGTTTTCCAGCGCCAGCACTTCCACGTTAAGGAAGAACGGACCATCGTGAGCCAGACAACGCTCCAGCGCCGCATCTAGCTGATCGGGATGCTCCACGCGTTCGGCTTCCCAACCAAAGGCGCGCGACAAGGCCACAAAATCCGGCATGGCTTCGTTATAGCTGTGGCTGTAACGACCATCGTGAATCAGCTCTTGCCACTGGCGCACCATGCCCATGTGGCGGTTATTGCACAGAATCACCTTGATCGGCGTGCGGTGCTGCACAGCGCTGGCCAGTTCCTGAATATTCATCAGTACCGACGCGTCACCACTGACACACACCACCAGCTTGTCCGGATGCGCAATCTGCGCGCCAAAAGCGGCAGGTACGCCGTAACCCATGGTGCCCGCACCGCCGGAAGTCAGCCAACGACGAGGGCGATCAAACTTGATGTATTGTGCCGCCCACATCTGGTGCTGGCCCACGTCGGTGGACACGATGGCATCACGGCCTTCCAGATGCGCGTCCAGACGTTGCAGCAAGTGCTGCGGCAAGATAGCGTCGTTATGTGGCGTCACTTTCAAGCACTCTTGTGCACGCCACACGCCAATACGCTGCCACCAGTCATTCAAGCGACCTTCAGGCAATTCGTGATGCGACAGCTCTTTGCGCAGGGCGCGCAGTAGGGGATAGCAATCACCCACCAGAGCCACATCAGCACGCACCACCTTGTCGATGGAACCGGGGTCGATATCAATATGAATCTTGCTGGCATGCGGGCAGAAATCGGACAGACGGCCGGTAATGCGGTCGTCGAAGCGAGCGCCCACACAGATAATCAGATCCGCATGGTGCATGGCCAAGTTGGCTTCCAGCGTGCCGTGCATGCCCAACATGCCCACGAACTGCTCATCACGTGCAGGGTAGGCACCCAGGCCCATCAAGGTCAGTGTGCAAGGTGCGCCGGTTTCCTGAACCAGGCTGGTGAAGGCGTGGCTGGCATCGGCCCCGGAGTTGATCAGGCCACCACCACCGTAAAACACGGGGCGGCGAGCGTGCGCAATCATGGCGGCGGCGCGTTTAATCGCCGCTTCCTGGGCAGAGGCCGGAGCGGCAGGAGCCAAGAGGCTGTCAGCCTCGTCCTGGGCCGGCGCGTCGCTGCTGGCAGCGGGCAGGGTGGCGATCTGAATATCTTTGGGGAAGTCCAGCAGCACCGGGCCGGGGCGGCCCTGGGTACACAGGCGCAAGGCCTTGGCCGTCAAGGAGGCCACGTCTTCAATACGACGAACCTGGGCATTCCACTTGGTCACAGGGCGGGAAATGCCAATCGCATCGCACTCCTGGAAAGCGGCGGTACCAATTGCGGTGGTCGCTACTTGACCACTAATACACAGGACAGGAATAGAATCACACAGGGCATCGAGCAAACCGGAGGTGGTATTGGCCATACCGGGGCCTGATGTCACCAGCACCACGCCAGGTTTGCCGGTGCTGCGGGCATAGCCTTCGGCCGCATGTACGGCAGCTTGCTCGTGACGAACCAAAATATGACGAATTCGCGGTTGGGCATGAAGAGCATCATAGAGCGGTAACACCGCTCCGCCAGGATAACCAAAAATGGTATCTACACCCTGAGCGATCAAGGTTTCGAGCAAGATTTGCGCGCCGTTGTGGGCGGTCGTTTCAAGTGACATGGTTGCGTAGCCCTGCATGTTTTGTAAGATAGAGATCGCCGTCCAGTTTATCCCCTTTTACAGGCTGATTCCCCATGGTCACTCAACGCCAACCCTGGCACGTCGTCAAACCGTCCAAACTGCATGGCAACGGCGTCTTTGCGCTACGCGATATTCCAGCCGGAACGCGCATCCTGCAATATGCTGGCAAGCGGCTTACGCCGGAACAGGCCGATGCCTTGTTCCCCGTCAATCCGGATGAGCCTTTCCACACTTTTTTCTTTGCACTGAGCAATGGCAAAATCGTGGACGGTGGTCAGGGAGGCAATGATTCACGCTGGATCAACCACTCTTGCGCCCCCAACTGTGAAGGTCACGAGAACGCCGATGGCTCGCGCGTCTTTATTGTGGCCATGCGCGATATTCCTGCCGGGGAAGAGCTTTTGTATGACTACTCGCTGGTCATCGACGATGAAATTACCGAGGAGCTCAAGCAGAACTACCGCTGCCTGTGTGGCGCTCCCCAGTGCCGTGGCACCATGATTGCCCTGCAATCAGATCGCTCCCAGGCTGTTGCCGACGAGCTACGCGAAGTGGCCGCAGAATTGGATGCGGAAATGGAACAGGCCCGCAATACGCCAGTTTCATCCAAACAAAAAGCCGCTGATCTGAAGGCCACTGCCATTAAGCAAGCAGAAAAGGGCGAGTCCGATCAGGATAAAGATGAGGACGCGGATAGCGATAAAGAATCCTCAAGCGAGAAAGGCAAAAAGGATAAGAAGAGCAAAAAGAAGAAAAAAGAAAAAGCCAAAAACAAGGATAAAAATAAAGACAAAAAGCCTTCCAAAAAGGACAAAGAAGGCAAAAAAGGGAAAAAGGACCGTAAAAAAGAGTAAGCTGTCCCCCAGCTTGCATTAGCCCAGGCTGCCTCACCGGCAGCCTGCACCCTTGCTAATCACCCGCACAGCAAGCCCGGCAACACCCCTGTCGGGCCTCTCAGAGCGCCACACACAGGCCCATCTGTCGTGCCGGGCCAGGTTTCAGACCTCATCAGCTAGGCGAAGCACCAACCCCCATATTGCGTGTGCCCTCGCCCCCATCCCTATCGTCTCTCCCCAGGCCAATGATGGCCCGCGGGTGCTATTGCACCGGGGGAAATTACTCACTGCCAGCCCCGTCTTTGACCGCTAGCATGTAGCTTTATTGCCAAATCTGACAGACCTCATGGATTCAAGTTCTACAGATACACCTGATAATCACGCCGCCTCGCCCGCCGAATCCGGCCTGCGTATTCCTTTGCAAATAGAGGACTGGGCTTCGGTCCTGATCATGGCGGCCCTGGCTTTAATTACCTTTGCCAACGTGTTTGTGCGCTATCTGACCGATAGCTCCTTTGCCTGGACCGAGGAAATCTCCATCTTCCTGCTGGTGGTCCTGACCATGAATGCCGGTGCCAGCGCCTGTGTGCGCCACTTGCACATTCGTATTGAAGTCTTTGCCGATGCGGGCACGGTGCGTCGTCAACGCCGCCTGGCCCTGTTTGGCATTGGCATGAGCCTGCTGTTCTTTGTCGGCATGGCCATTCTGTCCGGCCGCATGGCCCTGGACGAGTTCGAGTGGGGCGATACCTCGCCCTCCATTGGTGTCCCGACCTGGTGGTACAGCATGTGGCTGCCCATCCTGTCTACTACCCTGAGCCTGCGTTTGCTGGGCATGTGGGTGCGTCGTTGGCAGGCTAAATCATGATTGCAACCTTGCTGTTTGTCATCTTCATCGGCCTGATGCTGGTGGGCGTGCCGGTGGGCGTGTCCCTGGGTATAGGTGGTGCCTTTGCGATTTTGATGTCCAACCTGGATACGCACTGGTTTGGCCTGATGGCCGTGCCGCAAAGCTTTTATGCCGGTCTGGCCAAATACCCCTTGCTGGCCATTCCCATGTTTGTGCTGGTGGGCTCCATTTTTGACCGCTCGGGCGTAGCCAGCCGTCTGGTGAACTTTGCGGTAGCGCTGGTTGGCCGCGGCCCTGGCATGCTGCCCGTCGTTGCCATCGGCGTGGCCATGTTCCTGGGTGGCATTTCCGGTTCCGGCCCGGCCTGCGCGGCCGCCGTGGGCGCGGTCATGATCGGCGCGATGAAACGTGCGGGCTATCCCGGTCCTTTTGCGGCCAGTATTGTGGGAGCGGGTGCAGCCACCGACATTCTGATTCCCCCCTCCATCGCCTTCATTATTTACTCGGTGCTGGTGCCCGAGGCCTCCGTACCTGCGCTGTTTGCGGCCGGTATGTTCCCCGGCATTCTGGCGGGGATTGGCCTGATTATTCCGGCCATCTGGCTATCGCGCCGTCACAAGCTGGGATTGGCCGAGGCCGAGCTGCCACGTCCACCATTCTGGCGCAGCCTGCGAGAAGCCGCCTGGGGCCTGATTGCGCCTGTCATCATTCTGGGCGGGATGCGCCTGGGCCTGTTCACCCCTACTGAGGCCGCTGTAGTGGCCGTGTTCTACGGCCTGTTCGTGGGCATGGTCATCCATCGCACCATCAAGTTCCGCGATCTGTTTTTGATCCTGCGGGAAGCCGCCGAACTATCAGCCGTCATCATGATGGTTGTGGCACTAGCCGGTATTTTTGCCTGGGCGCTGTCCACCCTGAGCATTATTGACCCCGTCACCAATGCCATCATCAATTCCGGTCTGGGCGAGTACGGCATTCTGGCGCTGATGATTGTCATGCTGATTGTGCTGGGCATGTTCCTGGATGGCATTTCGATCTTCCTGATCTTCGTGCCGCTATTCATGCCGATTGCCTACAACTTTGGCTGGCACCCCGTCTGGTTCGGGGTCCTGCTGACCTTGAACGTGGCTCTGGGCCAGTTCACCCCGCCAGTCGCCGTCAACCTGATGGTCGCCTGCCGTATCGCGGGCGTCCCCATGGAAAGCACCCTGCGTTGGGTAGGCTGGCTGCTGCTGGGCATGGGCTCGACCATGCTGCTCGTTATCGCAGAACCCGAGATTGCCCTGTGGCTGCCACGCTACCTGGGCTTTAACTAAAACCACAAGACTGAAACACAACTCATAGAAAGGGAGACCTGACCCATGAAATTACGTCACATTCTGGCCACTCTGGCATGTACAGCCGCCACCCTGGCCGTGGTTCCCACTGCCCAAGCCGCCTACAAATCCGAGTACAAGCTGTCCATCGTGGTGGGTACCACTTTCCCTTGGGGCCAAGGGGCGGTGATCTGGTCCGACCTGGTGCGCGAGCGTACCGATGGCCGCATCAATATCAAGATCTACCCCGGCACCTCGCTGGTACAAGGTGACCAGACACGCGAGTTCACCGCCATTCGCCAAGGCATGATTGATATGGCCGTGGGCTCGACCATCAACTGGTCCCCCCAGATCAAGCAGCTGAACCTGTTCTCCCTGCCATTCCTGCAACCGGATGCCAAAGCCACCGACGCTTTGATCAACGGCGAAGTGGGCAAGGACCTGTTTGGCTACATCGAGAAAGCCGGTGTGGTGCCTCTGGCCTGGGGTGAAAACGGTTTCCGTCAGCTCAGCAACTCCAAGCACGAAGTGACCAAGCCTGAAGACATGAAGGGCCTGAAACTGCGCGTGGTCGGTTCGCCGCTGTACATGGACACCTTCAGCGCCCTGGGTGCCAACCCCACGCAAATGAGCTGGGCAGATGCACAACCCGCACTGGCTAATAAGGCTGTAGACGGCCAGGAAAACCCCCTGTCCATTTACGCCGGTGCCAAGCTGTACGACGTGCAGCAGCAGTACCTGACCCTGTGGAACTACGTGTCTGACCCACTGGTATTTGTGGTGAACCGCGACGTGTGGAAATCCTGGAGTGAGGAAGACCAGAAGATCGTGCGTGAAGCCGCTATTGAAGCTGGTAAGCGTGAAATCGTGATTGCCCGTACCGGCATCACGGCGGAAGATCCTACCTTGCTCAAAGAGATCGAAAGCCACGGTGTGAAGGTCACCAGCCTGACGCCTGAGCAGCACGCTGCCTTTGCCAAGGCAACCGAAGGCGTGGTCGAGAAATGGACCAAGACCATCGGTGAAGACCTGGTAAAGAAGGCACGCGACGCGATTGCTGCCAGCCGCTAATTAGCTGGGTTTGAAAGACTGAAAGCCGGGCCTGAATGGGCCCGGCTTTTTATTGTCTGGCTGCCCCGCACAAAACAAACCTCATGAAAGCAGCAGCCTACGAGCGCAGCGTGGGGATACTTTCAACCTCCGGGTTACCCTCGAAGAAAGAAATGCCATAAATCGGCGGCACAACCTGAGGGCATTCTTTACAGCCTACAAATATCAAAAACCAGCTTCCTTCTGAGCGATCAGCAAGTCCAAGACACCGTGTCAAAGCACGTTGACCGCTGAGCCTCAAAAAAATCCCGCTTATTCCTTGAAGCGTATCGCCAGCATTTCACCCGTCGCACAAACTTCGCCATTCGCGCTAAGCGACAGGTCCACCCAGACCTTGCGTCCATCCAGCTCACGCAGCTTGCCTTGTACCGTCAGCTCTGTCCCCATTGGAGTGGGACGCCGAAACTCCACTTTCAGGGAGGCTGTCACGCAACGGATCGGCTCCTCGCTGGTGCCCATCTCGATATTCAGATCCCTATAGATGAAGGCTGCCGCAGAAGCAGTACCGTGGCAGTCCAACAAGGAAGCAATCAAGCCGCCGTATACATGGTTGGGCACGCCACCGCTGTAAATCGGCTTGGGGGTGTAGCGGGCCACGGTATCGTCGCCGTCCCAGTAGCTCTTAAGCTGATGCCCGTCGGGATTATGTTTGCCACAACCGTAGCAATGGCTGAAGTTGTCGGCATAAAAATCTTGAAACGCCTTAACCATATGAGTATCTGCTGTCCTCAAAGAAACCAAGAGGCCGTGCTCCACTTGGTAGCACGGCCTGCTCTCAAACCACTAAAAATGGTGAGTCAGTGCTACGAGCCAACAGCTCACCCAGGCGCAGAGGCACTGACAAGGCCTGCAATATCTTATTGAAACGCCGTTTCCAGGAAGCTGCGCAGCTTGCGCGAGTGCAGCCTTTCTTTGGGCATCTCGCGCAGCAGTTCCAGCGCCCGGATGCCAATATGCAGATGCTGGCCAACCTGACGTGCATAGAATTCGCTGGCCATACCCGGCAGTTTCAGCTCGCCATGCAAAGGCTTGTCCGACACGCACAGCAAGGTGCCATACGGGACACGGAAGCGGAAGCCATTGGCAGCAATGGTGGCGGACTCCATGTCCAGCGCAATCGCCCGCGACTGCGACAAGCGCCGCACCGGCTCGTGGTGGTCTCGCAATTCCCAATTACGGTTATCAATAGACGCCACCGTACCCGTGCGCATGATGCGCTTCAGCTCCCAACCTGACAGCCCGGCCACCTCGGCCACGGCTTGCTCCAGGGCAACCTGAATTTCCGCCAGAGGAGGGATGGGCACCCAAGTAGGCAAATCCTCGTCCAGCACGTGATCCTGACGTACATAGCCATGTGCCAGTACGTAATCACCCAGGCGCTGAGTAGTACGCAAACCGGCGCAATGGCCCAGCATCAGCCAGGCAGCAGGGCGCAGAACGGCAACGTGGTCGGTAATGGTCTTGGCATTGGATGGCCCCACGCCGATATTGATCAGGGTGATGCCGGAATGATCGGCACGGCGCAAGTGATACGAGGGCATTTGCGGCGCGCGAGCCAAAGGCGAACCGGTTGTCGATGCATTCGCACCCGCCGGGGTGATGATATTGCCCGGCTCCACCAGATCTATATAGCCTTGATCATCCGCCTGCAGCACTTCACGCGCCCACTGGCAGAACTCGTCCACATAAAACTGATAATTGGTGAACAGCACAAAGTTCTGAAAGTACTCGGGACGAGTAGCGCTGTAGTGCTGCAAACGATGCAAGGAGTAATCGATACGCGGCGCAGTAAAAGGCGCCAGCGGCAAGGGTTCGTTATGCACGCGCTCCCACGTACCGTTGACGATGGCATCGTCCATATACGCCAGATCTGGTACATCGAAGTGATCGCGCAAGGTGTCACCGGGCGATTCAGGCACGGTTGTCACCGTGGACTGCACACCATTATTCAGGGCGAAATGCAGCGGGATAGGCACGGAGGATTCCCCCACTTCCACCTGCACACCGTGATTGCGCAGCAGCAGTTCCAGTTGCTCCAGCAAGTAATCGTGATAGAGGCCAGGAGCGGTAATGGTGGTCATGTACACGCCGGGCTCGACCACATGCCCATAAGACAGACGGCTATCCACTTCCTGATAGGTATCGACGCGCAAACGCACGGCAGGGTAGCAGGCTCTGAAGCGCTGCCCGCGTGGAAATCCGGTTTCCAGACACTGGGCAAAAGAGTCGCGCAAAAAAGCGGTGTTGCGGTCGTAAATATGGCGCAGCTGCTCCAAAGCCTGGCCGGCATCCTGATAGCCATTGAATGGAATCAGCTCCGGCGTGGACGTGATACGAGAAAAACCGCTGGGATCAGACATAACAAGTATTCCAAGGGGAAACAAAGACAAGCAGATCTGCAAGCATCATAAGCTGTTTATTGTTCCGCCTCCTACACGACTCCATGACAAATTCAGCCGCCTGATCCTGACGCTCATGCACCAGCCGAACAGACAGGCCTGACCATCTGCCGCTTTCGCGGACCATCGCTCCCCAATACAGACGTTCGGCTATCGGTTTCGCCTGCGCTTAAAGCCATCACCCATATACCTTTGCAATGGCTCGCCTAGCGCCCCAGCGTCTTGCCGTATCCGAGCAAGGCAACCCAGACCCAGTCCCACTCAAAGCAAATGTCGTTACTGGTTTTTGACTGAATCACAAGCCCCACTGTCCACACAATGGACACGACTATCGTTGGTTTTGAGACTGAATTTACTCACAGGCCCCATTTAAACAGGCAGCTTTACCCCGGTTTTAGGCAAATTCCATTTTTCCGGGATCAGGCAGGTAGAGCCCTGGCGCAAGCCCTTGACCCAAGACCCAGTTTTTATGCTAATGGCGCTAGACAAGCGGCTTGGCGGGCATATCAGGTATTTCAAGCGGGACCAGATGAGGCAGCTTATGATGGCAAGTGGAAGTCAGGCACGTCTTCTACCTCATATATAAGACTTGCCCAAATCCAGTAAATACATTAAGTATGTAGTCTTAATACTTTTAGTATTAAATCCAGCTAGCGTCAGTCCTTCATAATTTAAGTTATCCAACCTGGCAGTGTGCTCGGCATGCGTGTGAGACATAGCTCGTCATCGCGCAAATTAGCTTGTATTTAGGCTAATTTACAATGGGTTAGCGTATTTTAATGATTTTCGCTTCAAGCATTTGCTCGCCCTCTGATGTCATTTGTGTCCTGGCGCCGCGTGGGTCTTGTCACCCGCGATTTCAGCAAGATCTGAAAGTGCTCTTGACCAGGTATTTGCAGTTAGCAAGGCCGTTTTGGCCTGCCGCTGTACCGAATCACTTTTAACTATCAGCAAGGGTACACATGACCACTCGAATCTCCTGCCAGCGACTGCAAGTCGCCGAGGTGCTTCATCAGTTCATCGAACAAGAAGCCCTGCCCGGCACAGGTATCTCCTCCGAAGCCTTCTGGGCTGGTTTCGATAAGCTGGTCCATGATCTGGCACCTAAAAACCGCGCCTTGCTGGCCGAACGCGACCGCTTGCAAGTCGAACTGGACAAGTGGCACACGGCCAACCCAGGCCCCATCACCGATATGCCTGCCTACAAGAGCTTCCTGAGCTCCATCGGCTATCTGAAAGAAGCGCCTGCCAACGTCAAGGTCAACACGACCAACGTCGACACCGAAATCACCGAACAAGGTGGTCCTCAGCTGGTTGTGCCCATCATGAACGCACGTTACGCGCTGAACGCCGTAAACGCACGCTGGGGCAGCCTGTACGACGCGCTGTACGGCACCAACGCCATCCCTGACACTGACGGTGCTCAGCGTGGCGGTGGCTACAACGCCGTGCGCGGTGCCAAGGTTATCGCCTTTGGCCGTCAGTTCCTGAACGACACCATTCCTCTGGCTCAAGGCAGCCACGATCAGGCTACCTCCTACACCATCGCTGACGGCGCTTTGCGCGTCACCCTGGAAAACGGCGGCACCACCGGTCTGAAAGACGCCTCGACCCTGCTGGGTTACCGCGGTCAGCCCGATGCGCCTGAAGCCATCGTGTTCCTGCACAACGGCCTGCACTTTGAACTGCAGATCGACCCCAACAGCCCCATTGGCAAGACCGACCCGGCTGGCGTGAAAGACATCGTTCTGGAAGCCGCACTGACCACCATCATGGACTGCGAAGACTCCGTGGCTGCCGTGGACGCCGACGACAAGGTCCTGGCATACCGCAACTGGCTGGGTCTGGTCACCGGTTCGCTGACCGAAGAAATCAAAAAAGACGGCAAGGTCTTTACGCGCCGCCTGGCTGACGATCGCCAGTACACCGACCTGAAAGGCGCTACCCAGACTCTGGCTGGTCGCTCCCTGATGTTCGTGCGTAACGTCGGTCACCTGATGAGCAACCCTGCCATCATTGACGGCGAAGGTCGCGAAATCCCTGAAGGCATTCTGGACGCCGTGATCACCACTCTGATCGGCATGCGCGATCTGGAACTGAAGAAAAACTCGCGCAGCGGCTCGCTGTACATCGTCAAACCCAAAATGCACGGTCCTGACGAAGTGGCGTTTGCCAGCGAGATCTTTGACCGTGTGGAAAGCCTGCTGGGTCTGGCTCCCAACACCGTCAAGCTGGGCATCATGGACGAAGAGCGCCGCACCAGCGTGAACCTGAAAGCAGCTATTGCCCAGGCCACCGAGCGTGTCGTGTTCATCAACACCGGCTTCCTGGACCGCACGGGCGACGAAATCCACACTTGCATGCAAGCGGGTGCCGTGGTGCGCAAGGCCGACATGAAACAAGCTGACTGGCAGCCTGCCTACGAGCGCAACAACGTTCAGATCGGCCTGCAATGCGGTCTGCGTGGTCGCGCTCAGATCGGTAAAGGTATGTGGGCCATGCCTGACCTGATGGCTGAAATGCTGGAACAGAAGATTGGTCACGTGAAGGCCGGTGGCAACACCGCCTGGGTGCCATCGCCTACCGCTGCCACGCTGCACGCCTTGCACTACCACCAAGTCAACGTGGTCGACGTCCAGAAGGGTCTGGAAGGCGACACCAACGACTACCTGGACAGCATCCTGACCATTCCTGTGGCCACTGACACCAGCTGGTCCGCCAAGGAAATCCAGGAAGAACTGGACAACAACGCTCAGGGCATCCTGGGTTACGTGGTGCGCTGGATTGACCAGGGCGTGGGCTGCTCCAAAGTACCGGACATCCACGACGTGGGCCTGATGGAAGACCGCGCTACCCTGCGTATCTCCAGCCAGCACATCGCCAACTGGCTGCTGCACGGCATCGTCACCCACGAACAAGTGGTTGAAACCCTGCAGCGCATGGCTGCTGTGGTTGACCAGCAAAATGCAGGCGACCCAGCCTACCAGAACATGGCCGGCAACTTCGAAGGCTCCTTTGCCTTCCGCGCCGCTCAGGATCTGGTTCTGAAGGGTCTGGAACAGCCTAACGGCTACACCGAGCCTTTGCTGCACCAATGGCGTCTGGCATTCAAAGCCGCTCAAGCCTAAAGCACACGATGTCGCCCGGAGCCTGACTCCGGGTAACAGTGTCCCAAAATCCCCTCTTGCTGGTTCAGGATGGGGATTTTTTTCGCCTGCTGACTTGCCCCCTGCGAGAACTACGAACTTGCACCGCCGCTTGTCGTCCTGCATGCTGACAAGGCCTGGGCAAGCTTGCCTGTTTCCGTCACTCTTTTCACCCTCTCCGTTTTCGCATGGCTTTCCGTATTTCTCCCCTGCACTTCCTGGCTACGGCTGTTCTGGCTCTCTGCACTACTTGGGCCACGTCCCAGACCCTGGCCCTCAGCTTTGATGACGGCTTCAACCCCGGCACGCAGCCACAGGCCAATCAGTGGAATGAGCAAATATTGACCAGCCTGCGGGACCACCAGATCAAGGCCACTCTGTTCCCATCGCTAGCCCGTATGGGCGGGGAAGAGGGGCTGGGTCTTGTGCAGGCCTGGTCTAGGGAAGGACATCGGATCGGCAACCATACCGCCAGCCACAAAAGCCTGGCCGACCCGGCGCTCAGTCTGGAGGACTTCATTACAGATGTGCAGCTTGCCGATGCCGCGTTCAAAAGCCTGCCCACCTTCACACCCATGCTGCGCTTTCCTTATTTGAAGGAAGGGGACACCATCGCCAAGCGCGACGGCTTCCGTCAGTGGATGGCGGCGCATGATTACAAGAGCGCGCCCGTATCCATTGATGCCAGCGACTGGTATTACAGCCGGGTCTTTGCAGATCATGTGCAAGCAGGCGATAGTGCCAAGGCAGCGCGCGTGAAAGAGCAATACATCCTTCACCTGCTGGACCGTGCCAGCTATTATGATCAGTTGGCGCAAGAGCTTCTGGGACGCAGTCCGGCTCATGTAATCCTCTTGCATACCAACCAGATCAATGCGGCTGCATTGCCGGATGTGCTCGCGGCATTTACCGCCAAGGGTTGGACCATCACATCAACAGAGGCAGCATTTCAGGACCCCTTGTACGCACAAGCCCCCGATACATTGCCTGCTGGGGAGAGCATCATCTGGGCCTTGGCCAAGGCCAAAAACGTGCCGAACCTGCGCTATCCCGCTGAAGACTCCGTTTATGAGGAGCCTTTGCTGAAAGAGGCGGGATTGTTGCCGTGAACTCTGGTGGGCTATGGACCATGAGCCGTAAGCCGTAAGCCGTAAGCCGTAAGCCGTAAGCCGTAAGCCGTAAGCCGTAAGCCGTAAGCCGTAAGCCGTAAGCCGTA
>NZ_JBKQGX010000022.1:0-59713 GCF_050487245.1 Alcaligenes sp. Me129 | reverse complement strand
TCCCACCCCCACCCGACCCTTCACATAAAACACAATCCAATCATCGGCGGATTTGCTGATCCGTTCACAGGGCAGTCATACGCCCTTCCTACACTGCCCGCAGTCCTGATCCGATGCCAACTGAGCAGCCCACCCCCACGCCCAGTCTGGCCTCTCTTTTCACTTTTCTACACGAGTGGCTGTATGACCTTCTCTCCCCGTCTTCCCAAGTCCCCGGCATTGCAGCGCATGCAGCAAGCCGGGCTTACTCTGTCCATGGCCCTGCTGCTAAGTGCTTGTAGTGGTGGCTCCGGCGGCAATGATGGCTCCACCAGTCCTGGCGTGGACCCGGAACCCCCTACCGTTGAACCCGGCGACAAACCCCAGGCCCTGGGTGGCAAAAAAGCACTGATCGTCACCATCGACGGTTTGAGCTACGAAGCCTTGTTGCAAGCCCGTCAGGCCGGCCAGCACCCCGCCCTGAAATCACTGACCATCGCCCCCGCACAAACCGGCGGCTATGTCGGCACCAGCAGCGAACAACGCACCCTGCCCGTCCCTGGCTGGGCCTCCCTGATCACCGGCGTTTGGGCAGACCAGCACGGCCTGCGTGGCGTAGGCACTGCCGCTCCCACACTGAGCGCCCCCACCCTGCTAGCCCTGGCTGACAAGCAGCCCCAGGCCGCCATGGCCCTGAGCGCCGCCGACTACCGCAAGCTGCTGGGTGAAGACCTGCAGGCCGGACGCATCGTCGAAGCGGCCAACTGCACCGATTCCGACAGCTGTGTCAGCGAGCAAACCGAAAAATACCTGCAGCAAGGCAAATCCCTGATCCTGGCCCAAATCCAGGCTCCCGCCCGTGCCGCATCCCAGGGTGGCCTGGGTGGCCAGGCCTACCAGCAAGCCGTGCAAGCCTCGCTGGCCTCCGTGGACAAACTGTTTGCCCTGATCGAAAAACGCAAGCAGGCAGACGCGTCGGAAGACTGGCTGGTCATCCTGACCACCAGCTATGGACTGGACGAATTTGGCGGCACCACCGGCTCGCAATTCAACCGCAACAAGACCAGCTTCATCGCCACCAACAAGACACTGGCCTCCCTGCCAGCGGCTGACAGCCCCATCACCAGCACCACAGACATGAACACCCTGGCGGCTGTCATCGACATTGCCCCCACCGTGCTGTCCCACCTGGGCATCCAAAGCGAACAGTACCGCTTCCGTGGCTCACCACTGCAAGCTGAAACTCGTGTGCGCAACGTGTCCTTCAGCAAACCCGCCGACAAGAACATGGTGGACCTGAAATGGGTACTGGATGGTGACGCCTCACAGGAAATCCAGGTCATGCGCGACGGCAAGCTGATCGCTACCCTGCCTGCCGGCACAACCCAGTACTCCGACCCAATGCCCACCTCGGACACCGAGCAGATCTACTCGCTCTATTACTCGATCCAGACAGGCAAGGCAGCTTCCGCCCTGAAAGCAGAAGTAGGTTACAAGCCCCCACCCAAACTGGCTGACACCCTGAAAAATGGCCTGCAAAGCTACTACACCTTCAGCGCCCAGCCCTTTACCGACAGCAAAGGTGGCAGCAGCCTGCAAACCTCCACCCCATCCGTGCCCGCCGGCCAACTGATTGCCGCCGACTTCCTGGACCCCAGCATCGCCAAAGGCGGCCTGCGCATCCTGGGCAGCAATGTTGATGCCAATGGCAACCGAGGCTACCGCCTGGCCATGAGCCGCGACCTGTTCTCCCTGAGCAGCGTGCCCAAAATGACCATCGGCTTCTGGTTCCGCACCCCCGACAACTGCCAGGGTTACGGCGCTTCCATCATGGCCAACAAGAACTACGACTCGGGCAACACCGCCGGTTTTGCACTGGGCCTGTTCAACTCCGGTGGCTGCGATATCCGCTTTAACACCGGCTACGGCGGTGGCCGTAATGAAAGCCAAGGCTACAACGTCACACCCAACGAGTGGGCTTATGTTGCCGTCGTGATCGACAAGACAGATGGCCGGATGATGGGCCACGTATTCGACCCCAAGAAAGGGGCGCAATTCAGCTCCGTAGCCCTGGAAGCCCGCACGATCCAGGCCCTGGGCGGCACTGGCACGGGTGAGCTGGGCTTGAACGAAGACGTTACCGGCCAGTACTACAAACGCTGGGGACGCAGCGACATCAACATGGACTTTGGCGAGCTGGCCATCTGGGATCGTGCCCTGAGCACGGACGAGCTGACCAGCATCTATGAATCTCGCCAACCTTTGTCCAGCCTCCAACCCTGATCGCCACGCAAGGACTTTTCATGACTCCCAAGAACACCTCACTTACCTTCGAGCGCCTCAAACGCGCATCTGTCTTGCTGATGTTCTGCGGGCTGCTGGCTGCCTGCGGCAGCGGCGGCGGTAGCGGCTCGGATGACACCGGCTCGCCGGAAGGACCGACCGAACCGGGCAAGCCCACTCCAGAACCTGCGCCGCAACTCAAATGCGCCCCTTGATTGATTAAGAGATTAAGCACAATGACTTCACGCCGCACATTCCTACGTAACATGACGGGTGCCAGCCTGGCAGCCGGCTCTCTGGCCGCCTTTCCTCCCAGCATCCGCAAGGCGCTCGCCATCCCGGCCAATAACAAGACGGGCACCATCAAGGACGTAGAGCACATTGTGGTTCTGATGCAAGAGAACCGCTCCTTTGATCACTACTTCGGCACCCTGAAAGGCGTACGTGGTTTTGGTGACCGCTTCACCATTCCACTGCCCAATGGCCGCAACGTCTGGCAGCAAAATGTCAGCTCGACCGAAACCGTGATGCCTTATCACCTGGACAGCACCAAAGGGAATGCCCAGCGCGTCAACGGCACCCCGCACTCCTGGTCGGACGGCCAGGCGGCCTGGGACCACGGCCGCATGGCTTTCTGGCCCAAGCACAAGAACCGCCACTCCATGGGCTTTTATCGCGAAGCCGAAGTGCCCTTCCAGTTCGCCATGGCCAATGCTTTCACCCTGTGCGATGCCTACCACTGTTCCATGCACACGGGCACGAACTCGAACCGCATGTTCTTGTGGACCGGTACCAATGGGCCCTCGGGCAGCGGCGAATGTACGGTGAACAACGCCTGGGACAGCCTGGGCCCCTCGCTACTGGGTTACGAGTGGAAAACTTACCCCGAGCGTCTGGAAGAAGCCGGCATCAGTTGGAAGGTGTACCAGAACCTGCCTGACAACTTCACCGACAACTCCTTGGCAGGTTTCAAGCAATACCGTCGTGCCAACGAGAAGTCCGGTCACCCGCTGACTCACCCACCCTACGAACCCTCGGACAATATCGGTAATCCGCTGTACAAAGGCATCGCTAACACCATGCCCGATGGCGGTTTCTTTGGCCAGCTGCGTAAAGATGTAGAAGAAGGCAATCTGCCCCAGATCTCCTGGGTGGTGGCTCCCGCCAATTACTCCGAACACCCAGGCCCATCAAGCCCGGTGCAAGGTGCCTGGTACACCCAGGAACTGCTGGATGCTCTGACAGCCAACCCCGAGGTCTGGAGCAAGACCGTACTGCTGGTCAACTTTGACGAGAACGACGGCTTCTTTGACCACGTGCCTTCGCCCTCCGCGCCATCCATTGATCCGGTCACCGGCAAGCCCGCAGGCAAAACGTCCTTGAGCGAAGAAGAAATCGCGTTCGAATACTACAACTACCCCAGCCCCAAAGGTCTGTTGGGCCAGCCCCCCCGTGACGGCAAGGTCTTTGGCCCCGGCGTGCGCGTGCCCATGTACGTGATCTCCCCCTGGAGCCGTGGCGGTTGGGTGAACTCGCAAGTGTTTGACCACACATCCGTCATCCGCTTCATGGAAGAACGCTTCGGTGTGATGGAGCCCAATATCAGCCCCTACCGCCGTGCCGTGTGTGGCGACCTGACTTCGGCCTTCAACTTTGCCAGCCCGAACGACGAGCCGCTGCCTACCTTGAACGGCCGTCGCAGCCGTCAGGAAGCCGACTCCATCCGCAGCGCACAAGAGCGCTTGTCCCAAGTGCCTCAGCCCGTGGACAACCAGCGTATTCCCGTACAGCAAACCGGTGTGCGTCCATCGCGTGCCCTGCCTTACGAACTGCACGTCAGCGCCCGTTGCGACAGTGAAAAAGGCGTGCAACTGCTGTTCTCCAACACAGGTAAGGCCGCCGCTGTTTTCCACGTCTACGACAAGCTGAACCTGGACCGTATCCCGCGCCGCTACATGGTCGCTCCCGACCAGATTCTGGACGATGTGTGGGACGTACAGGCAAATAATCTGGGGCACTACGACCTGTGGGTACTGGGCCCGAATGGTTTCCACCGCCACTTCCGTGGTGATGTCAGCGTATTGAGCCAGCCCGAAGCCGCCCGTCCAGAAATTCGCGTTTGCTACGAAGTGACCAAGGGCGACATCTATCTGGAAATGATGAACGGCGGCCAGTCTGCCTGCACCTTCACCATCCAGTCCATGGCATACCGCGAAGACGGCCCATGGGAAGTCACCGTGGAACCAGGCAAGCAAGCCAAGCAATCCTGGGTTCTGAAATCCAGCGGTCACTGGTACGACTTTGTGGTGCGCAGCAACAGCGACCCAAGCTACTACCGTCGTTTCGCTGGCCGCGTGGAGTTTGGCGAGCACGGTGTCAGCGATCCGGCTCTGGGCATTCCGGCTTACCTCTAAGACTTAAACGCTGTGCATCTATAGTTCTCTATCGTCTGACTATGTGTGCGTGCGCACCACGCACACGTTTTGCCCCGATGCCTTTGCTTGGCATCGGGGCTTTTTTTATTGATTGTGAGTGATGTCAAACGGGATCTGAAAGCCCGCTGATCCAGCAAGCTTAGCGGGAAAAGCGCGACCGTAGATTCAAGCCAATATAATGCCTTCTACGTTGCCGCTTTCTTTTCGTCGCCACTCTTTCCTCTTTGACCTGGACCGGTATCCGGGCGCTGCCCAGCTCCACAACCGCGCGCAAAACAGCAGAGTAAGCAGTATGAGCAGGCAGGCAAACATCAGCCCCTGCATACATAGCACGCTCACTGGACAAGGGGGACTCATCGGCCAGAAACAAAATTCCGACATTATCCAGCTGCCGCATCGCGGAAATAACGGCGTACACATCAAACGCGCTCTCGCCCTCCCCGTCAATAATCAGAATGCGCAAGCGCTTTCCGAAAGTGGCAAGGTCTGTAGGACTGGTTGCTACCGTCGTGCACACCCCGGAGCCGGCCAAATAATCATGCAGGGCCAGCATATCGCCCACACGCGATGATGCAGGCTGTGCAATCAGGAGAAAAACCACATCAAAATCATACATAGGGCGCGATACGCAGTCCTGTTATCACCGACCACCCTGCATCAATTTGATAATGGCCTGTGTATGCTGGGCGTTCTGGGTTCCGATCAGCAAACGTCCGTCGGAAATCGTTTCACTGATACGAGCCACACTGACCAACTGCCCCTGCACACTCAAGAGCAGATAATGCCCTCTTGCCTGAGCCGTGACACTGCGCAGTTTGCTAATGCCGTTCTGGTTCATCTCCAGTAGCAAAAACGTACCTTGATCCTGAGTGGTTACTGGCGTGACGCGGTGCAGATCGGATTGCGTCAAAACAGGCTGGGGCAGCGCATACAGCGAGGTCCCCCCCACATCCACGGCCACCAAGGGCGCTTCTGCTTTCTCTTGCGCCAAATGCAGGGTAATAACAGTTTGAGCTTGGGCACGTGAGGCCGTCGGTGCCGCCGTGCTGGCATTGGTCGAACCACCCGCGCCTTGCATGACAGGCGGTGCTGGATCTACAGGTTCGGAAATATGACGAGGCATTGTTTGCTGACAAGCAGCCAGGCCACCAGCCAGAATCAACACCGCTAATTTGTGCAGAATATTCATTGTTTTCTCGATCAAGGCACACACCCGGCCAAGACGGGTGTGTGCCTGGTTGCCGCATCCAACTTAACGTTGGCCTTGAACTTCGATATCGACCCGACGATTCGGTGCCAGGCAGGCAATCAAATCACTGCGATTGGGCTGATCACACTGCACAAGGGGGCGGTCCTGACCAAAGCCTTGCGTCACAATTGCGGCTGCTGGAATGCCCTGGGCGGACAAGGCCTGTCGTACCGTCTGGGCACGTTGTTGCGACAAACGCTGATTCGATGCCGCACTTCCAATCCGATCCGTATGGCCGGAAACCGTCACCCGTTCGATGTTGGACATTTGCTTGAGCTGGCCGGCAATATCACGAATCGTGCTCAGGCCTGCGCTGGTCAAGGTCGCGCTGCCAAACGCAAAGGCCACGTCCCCGGAAAGCGAAAACGGCTGAATGGTTGCAGTTTTCGGTGCCGCATCCAGAACAGAAGCACACTCACTGGGCTTCCAGTAAAAGCTGCGACCCAACTTGTCCTGATCAAACAGCACCTTGAACTGACAAGTCTTGATGCCCTGTGCCGTGTTGAAGTGAAACAGATAATCCCACTCGCGAACCTTGAAGCCTTCAGCAAAGTGCGGACGACCCAGCAAGTCATACAACTGATCGCGTGTCACGCCTTCCCGGACCTGACGCAGATTGTCGATATTCGGGTAAGAGCCCGTGTGAAAAGTTGCTTTGTCCACTTCTGGAAACACCGGGTTTTCCGTGTGGCCCTCCGAGTCCACCTGACTCAAGGTTCCGCAACCAGCAAGCACCAGACTGCCCAGCAAAGCAGCCCCAAACCAATTTTTCTTCATGATCTGAATTCCTTCAAAAGTGTGTGCTGTGCATCGGCGCCAATGCGCCGATGCACCATAGAGTCAGGGCCGACTTACCATTGATAACCAATGCCCACGGCACCACCGTAATCACCGCGCGAAGTGGTATTGCCCGAGAGCTTGTAAACCCACTTACCGTTATCGGTGATTCCGGAGAAGCCAATAGCCATACCGGACTCTCCACGCCAGGTACCGCCGGCCATGGACATCATGTGCTTGCCCGGCAAGTAAGCCTGAGGCAGAGACGCTGTTGCCATCGCGGCCGCCACACCTGCACTTAAGCGGTTATCCAGACGATTGATATCGTGGCGAATATTGTTGATCTGGCCTTGCAGATTGCCCGCCACCTGATTCAACTGGCTTACGTTGACCGCATCGGTATCATTGACGCCCGCGGCCACATTGGTGATGTGCTTGCCGGACATATTGATGCCGTTCTCGTTGATGATCGGACCACCGTTATTGATCTGAATTTCATCGGCCTGAACATTCACTGCCGTAATGGAATTGACCTTCAGATCCTGGGACACCGACACCTTGATATCAGCGCCAACGGTCTGGCCTGCATCATTGACCCGGTCCGTCTTGGAGATCACGATGTTGTCGCCTTCAACAAAGCCCACGGTGTTGCCATTGTGGATAGGCGTGCCGTCACCGGAGCCATTATTGCCACCACCTGTGGAGCCAGAGCCATTGCCATTGGAACCACCGTTATTGCCACCTTCCTTGCCATCCGTCGGTGCTTCAACATTCCAGTGCATGCTGTCCAGAACATCTTTCAGGGATGTGTGCTGGCCGCCGTTGTAGGCAAACGAGCCGTTTCCATCCAGACCAATGAAGGACTCGATAGGCTGGAGCTGACCATAATTGACGGCATCCGTCGGATTGCGACCGGCGGCAACATTGGTGATGCGCATATCACCTGCGTTGATGCCAGCCAGGGTGATGCTCGGGCCATTATTGATGGTCAGGCCGGTGTTACCCAGGTGTACGTCGTTTCCTACCGCAACCCCTGCGTTGTTGATGACGGTATCGCCGGTCTTCAGGCTGCCATCTGCTCCCAGATCAATGTCCTTGTTCAGCTTGACTTCAACCTTGCCGTCATTGCCGTCACCCGTTTGCGCAACCGTGATGTTCTCATCACCCACAAACGTCACGAATCCGTTCGGGCCAATATTGGCGCTATTGCCATCCGCATCAGTCACATTCCAGCCTGCGCTGGCGACATCACTGACTTGCTTAAGCTGATCTTCGGTGGCCGCCTGGCCACTGGTAAATTTGTTTGGATCAAAAGTCTTGTTAGCCAAGCCCCCAATCGTGCCATTCGCACCATTGATCGTGACCGGGTTCGCTCCGCCCACAACTACCTGCGTGCTGCTGATAGCCGTGTTGTAACCGTCCGCATCTACCACTGTGATCGAACCTGCGCCAACTGTGGTCTTGTCACCGGCGGCATTCGTCACCGTGGTGCCTGCAGCCGTCGTGGTGGTCTTGTTGCCAGCATCATCATCCACCGTCAGACCGTCATTGTTAACGACCGTGTTTCCAGCCTTCAGACTACCGTCTGCGCCCAGATCAATGTCTTTGGACAAGGCCACACGAATCACGCTGTTGCCAGACGCATCCTGCTCAATCTGAGTCATGATGTTCTGACCAGCGTCAAACTTCGTCCAATCGGTATTAGTCTGAGCCCCAGCAACCGTCACGGTAGAGCCCAGCTTAGAAGTAAATGGACCGCCATCATTGGCAACAAATACTAAGCCTTTATCCGTTAGGCCACCAGTTGCCGCTTGTAAGTCACCTACGTTTGTTACGTTCAGTAAGTCATCACCTGTGATATCAGCTAAGTTTTGACCACCTAAACCACTCGCCACATTCGTGATTTGTACGGCATTACCAGTTGGGTTTAACGTGAGGTTACCCGCCGCATCACCACCAAGCACCGGACCTGTGTCGCCACCAACTTGAACTGTGTTCAGACCTTTGACGTTTTCGGCCAACTGAATGCCCAAGCTACCATCGTCTTTCTGAACCACACCGATGTTGTTCTCGGTCAGAGCTGCCACATCAGCACCGCCAACCAGGCCCAAGGTCTCGTTCAGCTTGCGCTCAACCACCTTGCCGTCATCACCCACGAAGCGCAAACCGTCATTCAAGGTCGCCACTTCTTCGATGCTGCCATCGGACTTCTCGTACACGAGACGGGTCTTGCTCTTGCCATCAGCCCCATCATTACCGGCCAGGCCCGGGGCACCCATCGCCACCGTCAGATCGGCACCTGTACCGTCTTTACCGGTTATACCGATGGAGCCGTCCTTACCATTAAGACCCACGCCAGGCTGACCGTTCTCACCGTCTTTACCCGGTGTCCCGTTCTCACCCAGGATAATGGTTTCCAGACCCGTGATGTCCTTGGACAAGGCCACACGAATCGCACTGTTGCCATCAGCATCCTGCTCAATCTGAGTCATGATGTTCTGACCAGCATCAAACTTCGTCCAGTCGGTATTGCTCTGGGCACCCGCAACCGTCACGGTAGAACCCAGCTTGGAGGTCAAGGGGCCTCCATCATTAGCACTGAAATTTAAACCCTTAGCTGTCAGGTCACCACTTACTTTAGCCAGTTGATCTTCCGTTGCGGCTTGACCACTAGTAAAGCTATTCGGATCAAAGGTCTTGTTGGTTAATCCGCCAATCGTACCGGTATCGCCATTAACTACGACAGAGTTCGTGCCACCAACCGTCATCTGATTGCCCGCAATCACTGTCGTACCGGCATCATCCTTCACGCTAATATTGCCTGCACCCACAGTGCTGCTGTTGCTGCCGTCAACCACATTAAAACCGTCATTATTCATCACGGCATGACCAGTAGTCACGCTAGTCAGGTCTAGATCTTCTTGGGTCTTTACCGTAAAAATTGTCTGACCTTCGGTGCCTTTTGACTCCTCTACACCGATATTTTTACCTGCTTTAACAACAGTGCGAGCGGCCAAAAGGGCATCACCAACATTGTTGTAATTCGTATCACCAATATTGTAGGTGGGATTGCTAACCTCCCCTGTTTTCGGATCATAGGTTGAACCCCCGCCCAGGTTTTCAGCAAGATCACCACCAGTTTTATCGGTAATTGCTTTATGCATCTTCAGCTGAGATACATTTACGGCATCAGTGTCTGCACCACCAGCCGCTACATTTTGCAAACGCCTTTCATTTCCTGCGCCTGCAACAACGCTGCCCGCACCATTACCAATAGAAACGGCGCCTGTGGCGATTGCACCAGCAGCCCCGGACTCATACAAAAAGGCCTCGTGAGTTGTATAGTCATTGGTAGTAGACTCTGTACCGATTGCAATACTGTTTTTATGATCCACCGAAGATTTTGAACCAAGTGCGACACTATCGGCAAAATTAGCTTTAGCACCAACACCAACTGCAATCGAGTTCTTTTCATGAGCTTCCGACAAACTCCCTAAAGCCAATGCATTTTCACCAATAGCTTTAGCGTTTGGCCCCATAGCAAACGAACGGTCACCCAGACCTTCGGAATGCGCACCTAAAGCAAATGCATCCTTACCAGAGGCAATAGAACCTGCCCCCGAAGCAAAAGTATTCTCACCCGTTGCTTTTGCCTGATAGCCCATTGCCGTCGAATTCAAACCGCTGGCTTCAGAATGAGCACCAATTGCAAGCGAATAATTATTCTTGGCATTCGCGGCTGCCCCAAAAGCTATGGCATCTTGCCCTGTCGCCAGAGTCTGCTCACCCTCCATGTAGACAGTGCCATTTTGGGCTCCCGTACTACCTGCATTATCAATGTCTGCAGCACCAATAGCGATAGAACGCTTACCCGTAGCTGTTGCAGAGTGTCCTACAGCAAGAGACCCAAGACCAGTTGCTGCAGCAACATTCCCAATTGCTTGCGCAAAATCTGCTGTAGCAGCAGTCTGACGCCCCATCGCTAACGCTGTATTACCAGTAGCCAATGCTGCGGGGCCGATTGCCAACGAAGCAACATTTTGTGCCTTTGCTTGCGACCCAATAGCGACTGCAAGAGCGCTCTCACCATCCGCTGCTTGAGCGCCATGCCCTAAAGCAACAGAACCTTGTTTAGCTTTAGCGCCCGTTCCTATAGCAACAGACTGATATGTTCCTGATGTATCTAGATTCTTATTGTGTGGATTCTCTCTGTCAAAAAAGTGTGTGTTGCTATCATCTTTATCATCAGCTAAAGAGTTGCAGCCAATCGCAATTGAATTCTTCTTGCCTGCTTGAGCTTGGGTGCCGCCCTTACACTCCGAAATAGCAGTCCCAGCGCCCGTACCACCGCTAATGCCAGTGGCCGCCAAAGCGCTGCCCATGGCCAACGCACCAGTCGCCAAGACTGCGCCCGCAACCGCCGCCTTGACCGAGCCAGAACGCTTACCCCTGGCCCTTTTGTGTTCAGAAACGGCAACAAATGTTCCCGTTTGCTCATTCCAGATGGTTTTGTAGACGTGATTCATCTCTGTTCCTGATCCTTTAAAGAATACGTGTTGAGTGCTACGTGGGTGTGAGTAGGGTTGAAACTGTCTCGAACGCACAAAGGCTCCGCCCCCTCCCAAGGGGGCAGGACGCAGGGAGGTTCTATGAAGTAGCCTTGGACGGCGTGCGCGCCGGCATCGACGCTCAACTGGAAATCCAGGGCAGTCTCAATTCCTTCGGCGATGACGTATTGGCTGATGCCACTCGCGGCATGAACCCAAGAATGAAGGGTGGCAAGGCCATCCCTGTCCCGTGCCTGATGCACCAGGGACTTATCAATTTTTATGACCTGGGGACGGATCTGCCGAGCCAGATCCAAGGTGTTAAATCCGGTCCCAATATCATCAATGGCAACGTTGCAGCCCAGGCCGCGCAAGGTGCGCAGCAGGCTAATGGCGGCTTTCTGATCAAAGACAGAAGCCGTTTCGGTAATTTCCAGGGTCAAACGGCTGGCCAGCTGTGGCGCACCGCGCAGCACCGCAATCAGCAGCCGCCACCACGGCCCCTGTTGCAAAGACAAGGGGGAAATATTGCAGGCAAGGTGAACATCCGGATAACGCTCCAGCACCTGTACCACCGACCAAAGAACGCTGGCATCCAGGCGTTCGGTCACATGCAAGCGCTCTATGGCCTGAACAACCAGCGCACAAGAAACGGGCTCAGTACTGTTCTGCGCGTCATCCCAGCGCAACAGTACTTCGTAGTACAGAACCTGCTCACGATCCTGCACAAAGACCACAGGCTGAAATGACAGGGCAACCTTCTCGTCCCGCATATCTGCAAAGAAACGAGTCGCCAAAGCCATGTCGCGCCGAGTCTGCTCGCAAACGGGAGGCTGAAGCTCGGAGAAGGCAATGGTGCTGGCCAGAGACTGCAAATGAGACAGGCAAACCGGGCGGTCGCCCGATGCTTCAACCCAGGCCGGAACAACATTGACCAGGATGCGGTCCGAGCCGCAGCGAATGGGCTCATAGCACAGCGCCGCTTTGACTCGTTCCAGAAACAGGTCCTTGTCAAGCTGGGTGGGCAGACGACAATTCGTCAAGCCAATCAACACCACTTGATCAAGCACCAGGATGTCGCTGCGTGTTATGCCGTAGGGACGCAGACGCGCCGAAATAGCGGACAAGAAGGCTTGCTGGAACAGGCGTGCATCATAGGCCTGGGCAAGCGTTGCCAGTCTTCGCAAGCCTAAAAGCAAATAGCTGCTTGAAGGAGTAACTTGCTGCAACCAGCAGGACAATGACTCTACCGACTGGACGCCCATTACGCGCCCCGCATTGTCAGTTGGCACTTTGGACACTGAGCTTGGATCAGCGCCTGACTTTCAACCGGGCAGCGGTCAAAAAGCCTCCTTTATGTCAACATCCATTCCATAACAAATAGACACGTTTGTATGTGGAAATTACGCTGAAAAGGATCATTTCGATGCGCTATTCGGTTGGGACTAAAAGGAGGCTTCTTGTCAAAATCGCAAGCCTATTTACGCCTTTTCTTAACCATTGTTGACGCTTGCCTATGGCTGGCTACAACGTTCTTCAGAAAGTGCATCGGCCAGACCTGCTTCGTGTTGACACACATGTGGCCGCCGCTAACACTTAATCAGTATCTGCATCTGAAACACAGCGTTAATAAAAAATTACGTAATAGTTTTTATTGCAGTACGAGCTACCTCAATCGCCGTTTACGTGGCAGCAGGTTTGCATGCGGTTAGTAAAACTTGACATCGCGTGGCCAACATTCCACTAGACCATCTTGGGTTTACTAACATCGATTGCACTGGGATGCGGTCGGAGGGGGGGGAGAGAGGCTGCGCTTTGCGCTAGGAAGATGGGTACTATGAGTAAGAAATATGGATATGCACGCGTTTCAACACAGGATCAAAACCTGGACCTACAGATCGCGGCTTTAAAAAAGGTGAATTGTGATCATATCTATACGGATAGAGGGATATCCGGGGCTAAAGCAACACGTCCAGGATTGAATCATCTGCAGCGAAAACTGAAATCGGGTGACACGCTTATTGTCTGGCGTCTGGATAGGCTGGGCCGATCACTACGCTATTTGGTCGACACGATCGATCGTTTAGGCAAAGAGAATATCCATTTCATTTCCTTGACGGAAAATATAGACACGACAACATCGGGTGGTAGATTGCTGTTTCATATGATGGCCGCCCTGGCTGAGTTTGAGCGCTCGCTGATTAGCGAACGCACTCGCGCAGGAATGGCAGCAGCGCGTGCCAATGGCAGGCCACTAGGCAGACGTCCTGCCTTATCACCCGCCCAACATAAAGAAGCCCTTATTGCGTTGACCAATCAAGTTCCGCTGGACATCGTTGCCAAAAAATATGACGTGCATCCCAGGACGATACGCCGCATCAAGGCCATGGCCTCGACATAGCGGGCTCAACGCAAGTGACTTTATTAGTCAGCATTGCCGCCAGACAACTAGGTGGCGGCAATGATCTGTAGGGGAACAGGGCAAGCACCCTACCGCCTTTTACTGCACCAGCTGATTCATCTCGATAATTGGCAGCATCACGGCCAGAACAATCAACAGCACCAAACCACCCATCAGCAAAATCATCAAAGGTTCCAGCAAGGCGGTCATGGTCAGGGCTTTGCGCTCCAGCTCGGTTGATAAGGTCGTCGCGGCCCGATCCAGCATGGGTGCCAGTTCCCCGGTTTTTTCACCGCTGGCAATCAGTTGGACTAATAGCGGCGGGAACAAGGCACTGCGCTGCAAGGCGGTCGCCAAAGGCAGACCCTCGCGCACATGAATAGCGGCCTGATTCACGGCATCGCGCAAGGCCAGATTGGACACAGTACGCCCGGCCGCTTCCAATGCCGTTAGCAAGACCACATTGCTGCCAGCCAGAATGGCCAGCGTGGCGGCGAAGCGAGCGGTATCGACACCCAGCAAGTAGCCCCCCAGAACGGGTACGCTTAACAGACGCCGATGAAAGGCCAGCTTCAAGGTCGGCTGTCGCAGCAAAAAAGCCACCAGGCCAGCCGCCAGTAAGAACACAACAAATAACACCAGGCCCCATTCACGCAGCAGATCACTGGCGCTGATCATGACCCGAGTCAGCATGGGCAGTTGCTGTTTGGCTTGGGTGAAGGCCCCTACCACTTGCGGGACGACGTAGCTCAGCAAGAACACCACCATCGCCACCGAAATCAGACTGACAATGGCAGGGTAAATAAAGGCCGTCAGCACCTTGCCACGAAGGGCGCCGCTATCCTCGATAAAGCTGGCTAAACGATCCAGCACTTGCTCCAGCTCGCCCGACTGCTCCCCTGCTCGTACCAATGCCCGATAGATTTCCGGGAAGTCACGCGGGTGATTGGCCAAGGCATCACTCAAGCTTTGCCCTGCCCGAATATCCGCACGCAGGGCTGCCAGCAATTGCACCAGAGGCCGACGCGTCGCCTGCTCAATCACCACGCCCAGGCTGGCCTCCAGAGACAAACCCGCCGCCACCAGACTGGCTAACTGACGAGTCAGCCAGGATAACTCGGTACGACGCAGACCCGCACTGCGAGCACGGGCAGCGGCTCGGCTACGGCCAGCCTTCAAGGAAACCGTCAGCAGACCTCGGGACAGTAATTGCTGACGCGCCAGCCGTTCACTCTCGGCCTCCAGCACACCCCGCTCGCTGCGTCCGGCCTGATCCACCGCCTCATAGTGATAGGTACCCATGCTGTTTCACCCCTCTATAACTCGCGCGTGACGCGCAATACTTCTTCAGGGGTACTGATGCCCTGCTCTACCCAACGCTGGGCGTCCTCGCGCAAGCTGCGCATGCCCGACTCACGCGCGGCCTGACGCAAGGCAGGTTCGGCCCCGGCAGCATTCAACAAGTGCTGGGCACGTTCGTCGATGCGATACAGCTCGTGAATCCCGGTACGGCCTTGATAACCCGTGTGAGCGCATTGCTCGCAACCATCAGGACTGGCCCGGTACTGCCCGTGCTCGGCAGGCTGACGACAATGTCGGCACAGCTTGCGTATCAGCCGCTGGGCCAGCACGCCACGCAAGGTAGACGCCAGCAAAAAAGGCTCCACACCCATATCGACCAAGCGAGTCGCGGCGGACACGGCATCGTTGGTGTGCAAGGTGGCCAGCACCAGGTGACCTGTCAAAGAAGCCTGCACCGCAATCTGTGCGGTTTCCAGATCCCGAATTTCCCCGATCATGATGATGTCCGGGTCCTGTCGCAATATGGCACGCAAGGCACGTGCAAAGCTCAACTCAATACGGGGATTGACCTGCGTCTGGCCTACGCCGGGCAAGTCATATTCAATCGGATCTTCCACCGTCAGCACATTGCTGCGGGCTGTATCGACACGGCCCAGAGCGGCATACAAGGTGGTGGTTTTACCGCTGCCGGTAGGCCCGGTAACCAGCACAATGCCGTGTGGTTGATGAATCAGCTCATCGAGCTGAGCCAGGATGTCCGGGGCCATGCCCAGACGCTCCAGCTCCAGTTGCCCGGCTGACTTGTCCAGCAAACGCATCACGGCACGTTCGCCATGTCCGGTAGGCAGAATCGAGACACGCAGGTCCAAGGCCCTGCCCCCCACTTTCAGGGCAATACGGCCATCTTGGGGCAAGCGTTTTTCGGCAATATCCAGGCTGGCCATAATCTTGATGCGGGACACTAAAGCACCATGCAAGGCTCGACGCGGGCTGACGATATCGCGCAAACGGCCATCCACCCGGTAACGCACGACCGAATGGGTTTCATAAGGCTCCAGGTGTATATCACTGGCACCATCCCGCACCGCCTGGGTGAACAAGGCGTTGATCATGCGGATGACCGGCGCATCGTCCTGGTTTTCCAGCAAGTCGGTGACAGCGGGCAGTTCCTGCATCAGGCGATCCAGGTCCACCTCATTGGCAGCCGCATCCACCACGCTGGCGGCATCGTCGCCCTGTGCGTAACTGGCATCAATCAAGGTATCCAGTTCCGCATCAGGCACTTGGCGCTCGTCCAGCTCGGGGTAGCGTCGCCGCAATTCCACCAAGGCCCAATCCGGTGTGCGTTCGCTAATGACCAGCGTACCCACACCTTGCTGCTGCGTCAGCACCGCACGGTGCTGACGTGCCCAGGAGTACGGCAGGCGGGTCATAAGGTCTCTCGCAAGTCCACGGTTCCGGACGAGCCTGCGGCCTGCGGCAAGACCATGTGTCCCGCATCCGGGTGGAACCAGGTGGAGCGATCCGGCAAGCCTGTCTGCACGGCACGCATGTAGTTGTAGCGGTCCAAAGACAGGCTTTGGCTATCTTGGGCATTACGCACAATATGAGGGCGCAGGAACACCATCAAATTAGTTTTGGTACGCTTGCGTTTCTCGTATTTGAAGAGGTTGCCCACCAGCGGAATGTCGCCCAACAAAGGCACGGACTGTGTGCCGTCCTCGATCGAATCTTCCAGCAAACCACCCAGCACAATGATCTGGCCATCGTCCACCAGCACATTGGTACTTAGCGCACGTTTGCGCGTAACAGGCGAGTTGGCCGAGACCGACATGGCGGTATCAATGCTGCTGACCTCCTGGTACAGCGCCATCTTGACGGTGCCGCCTTCGGAAATCTGCGGGCGCACCTTCAGGGTCAAGCCCACGTCCTCACGCTGAATGGTCTGGAAGGGATTGCTGGCCCCATCACCCGTGGTGGTGTATTGCCCTGTCACAAAGGGGACGGTGCGGCCCACCATGATGCTGGCCTCTTCGTTATCCAGTGTCATCAGGTTTGGCGTGGATAGAATATTGGTGCCCCCTTGGCGTTCCAGCGCACGCGCCAGAACACCCAGATTGACCACCTGCTGGCCCAGCACATTCACCGTGCCTTTCACCACACCCAAACTTAAACCGGCGGCCAGCGAATCCAGTGTGGTTGCCCCGGCCTTGGTGATGCCGCTGCCGCCCAGATTGGCACCGCCCACAAAGCCCGAACCACCGTCCGCGATATTGCCGCCGCCCGTCATCCACTGAATACCGAACTCGGCAGCATCCTCCGCGTTCACTTCCACGATCAGGCTTTCCACCAGCACCTGAGCACGACGTTGATCCAGCTGATCAATCACTTCACGCAAGCTGCGGTAGACCGGATCGGGAGCGGAAATAATCAAAGTATTGGTGGATGGGTCGGCTTGCACGGTCGCACCACCCGCGCTGAAGGCCACAGTGCCGCTGGCATTGTTCGCAGCGCTCAAACCCAACTCCCCTTGGGGCTGCTGGCCCGTTGTCGCCGAGGTCGTCATGGCCTTGGCACCGCCCGTGGTGTTGGTATTGGTGTCAGGAGCCAGACTATTGTTGTTTTGCTGCTGATTCCCTGTGGACGCATTCCCCGAACCCGATTGCCCGGTCAAGGCCGCTCGCAACACTTCGGCCAGCTGCACGGCCTGGGCATTACGCAAATAGACCACATGCAAATTGCCCTTATTGCTTTCCGGGCTGTCGATACGGCGTATCAGATCGCGCGCCAGATCCAGACGGGCCGGACTGCCTGCCCGCACCAGCACGGAATTACTGCGCGGATCAGCCACTACGGTAATGCGCTGCGCCACATCGTTGCCGGGCGTGTCCAGCATTTGCGAAGCCAGTGCCGCCACGTCCAGAGCTACTCCGTAATCAATCGGGATGATGTCGGTATTCAAGCCTGCGGGGGTATCAATCCCGGCGATCACCTGGGCAATACGGTCCAGATTGTCGCCATAGTCCGTCACGACCAAGGTGTTATTGGAGGGGTAGGCATTGATAGGGTTGTTGGGCGAAATCATGGGACGCAACACAGGCACCAAGGCCGTGGCGTTTTCATAACGCAGGGTGAACACACGGGTTTCCAGCTCGCCACTGCCGCTGGCCCCCGCACCGGCGGCACGCACGGCACCACCTTGTTGACGCGCTTCGGCTTCGGGCACCACGCGGCTGACCTTGCCATTACGCAACACGGCAAACCCTTGCATGCGCAGGGCAGACAACAGCATCTCGTAGGCGGTACGGGCATCGACCGGTACTTCGGACACCAAAGTCAGTTGTCCTTTTACGCGAGGGTCCACGATGAAGTTCTGGCCGGTAAAACGGGCCAAGGCAGCCACAACCCCATCCAGCTCGGCATCCACAAAATTCAGCGTGATGTCGTTGCCTTGCGGGAACTCGGCCGGGTCGGGCAAGTCGATCGGGGCGGCACTGCCCCCGACACGTTGTGGAACCCGACGTGTCACGGCCGGAGGCGAGGTATTGCTATTGGCAAAGCGCGGGTCAGCCTGAGTGCTACGAACAGGCGTCTTGCCTACCGAGGCAAAAAACGAAGAAGGATCGGGGCCGGGCTCAGGTTTCTGACCATTGCTCGCACAGGCGCTCAACAGCACGGCTGCACCCAGGCCTAAAAGGAAGCGAGGCCGCAGCCCAGGAAGTCGTTTAGTCAAGGTACTCATAGTCAAAATATCGTTATTCCTGCTTGCTAGTCGTTGTGGCTATTCGCCATTGGGTCACACCCTGACGCTGAGGCCCCAAGGCCTCCAGTAACTCTTTGAATCGTTGATCGTCGGCTTGTCTGGCTTGGGCGCGTCCTTCAAACAGCCCGCCATCCGGCCCCCACTGACCTTGACCTGCCAAGGTCAAATCCCCCGCCAAGGTACGCAGGCTTAACTGCACGCCCTGACCCTTGCGGCTGACTGCCAATTGGTAATCACCCAACTCGGCCTGGGCCGCCAGCACGGAGCGTGCATTACGCCAATCCAGTTCCAGCAACGGCCCGTTTTCAGCGGCCAGAGCCTGACTGGGCCAGCGCAGCTGCAATTGCCCTTGCGGTTGCACGGTCTGCAACAAAGGATGCAAACGTCCTAACAGCGCGGCGGGAGCGGTCAGGCTTTGGCCCGAAACACGCCAACCTTGCAGGCTGGCTTGCAGGCGCACAGGCTGATCCAGCCAGCCATGGCTCAACTCCATTTGCGGCCAGGGTGCCAAACGCCAACGCCAGCTGACAGGGCCGGGAACAGTGCGGGCCAACAGACCCGAGCCCACGACCAGCAAGCCTTGACCGGAGGCCAGGCTGCCATGGGCGGTTTCCAGCCGTAGCGGCAACTGCTCGGGCTGCCAGGCCAGCATCATGCGGGCAGGCAGAAAGGGCACGGCGGCCAGCAGCAGACACAGCGCCAGCAAAACCCACCCCATGATCTTGGCCAGCTTTTTCATGAAGGCTCTCCTGCACGCAGCACAATGCGGCCATCCAGCAGACCGGCGCGTTCACGGCTATCGACCACAGAGCGACTCATGCTGACTTCCTGCACGGCAAAGCCCAGCACGCGGGGGGCGTGCATCAGCCAATCCATCAAGGCGGGAGCGGCCACAGCCTGACAGACCAGAACACGTTGCTCGGCCTGTGACTGCTCTGTCTGACACTGGGTACCCAAGGTCTGCAAGCTGCGCTGCAAGGCCTTGTCTTGCCCTTGTCCATCCACAGGCGCGACCAGCTCTTTATCCAGCACCTGAATTTGCGACAGCACGGTTTGCAGTTGCGCCATCTCGTACTGCAGACGAGGCAGCTCCTGTTTTGCCAAGGCCAGATCACGAATGGCAGGACGTAAAAGCAACAACCACAGAAACATCAAACCCAGCAAAGCGCCCAATACCGACAAGGCCAATTGATCCCGACGGCCCAAGGCTTGCCAGTACTGTCTTGCCAGGGCGAGCTTGCTTTGTACGGTCAGCCATACAGGCTGGAGTGCGGTGAATTTGCTCATTGCGGCACCCCCTTCTGGCTGGCTGCTTGCGCTGCTTTGCTGAAACCAATTTCCCATTGGCGGGCAGACTCGCCCTGCTTCCACTCCAGATCCGATTCAGCCGGCAAAGGCTGCGCGGCCAGTTCGCTGGCCAGCGTCAAATGCAATTGCTGATCTTTGAAACTCAATGCCCGCACCTGTCCTTGCAAAGCAGGCCACTGCACGGCGCTGGCCATCAATAAACGATCAAAGGGAGCCGAGGCCGGGCTTTTCTCGGTCAGCAAACCATCACGATGCTGTCTGGCCTGCGTCAAGGGTGCAACGATAACGGGCAGGTGTGGCAAGGCTTGCCGAACCGCCTGCTCCATCTGGGTCTGTACCTGTTTCATCTGTGATCGCAACGATTGCGCCTGCTGCTGCAAGACCAAGGTCCAGCTCAAGATGGCGGCCAAAGTCCACCACAGGCTTTGTCGTAGCACGCTGCTACCACCATTCGACGCCATCTCTGGCATCAGCAAGGAGCAGGCCGGCACCGTCAAGTTTTGGCCCTGGCCCTGCCTGTCTTGTTCATGGCCATCGGACCAGGCGTAAACCCCGCTCAAAGGCAGTCCCAACTGACGCGCCTGCTCCCCCAAAGCCAGCAAAGGCTGGCGCTCCGTCCAGGCCAATTGACTCATCCCGGACGGCCCCGGTGCCGAACAGGCCACCCACACCTGTTCGATAGGGCTCAAGCACATAGGCTCGACCGCACTACACGCCACAGCCTGCCGCCGCGAGGCGCTGACCGAGGGAATACGCGCTTCCGTCACCGTCGCCATCCCTGCAGGCAGGACCAGTTCCAAAGAGCGGGCCAGGCCCTTGAACTCCTGCACCTCTCCCCGTCCACGGCGCAATACCCTGGCGCGCTTGTCCCGCAGCACAAAGTCCACCGGCTGATCCAGCCTTGGCGGAGAGTCCAAATAAATACGCAGCACTTTGCTCATCACTTCAACGAATCCAGACAATCCGGCTGCGGTCCGCAGCCCTGTTGATCAGGGCCTGGGTTGCCACCCGGCTATGGTCAAGTCGTAACTCGCCACTTAATAAAAACCATTCACTGCGCACGCTCAGCGTTTGCCCCTCCAGCGCCTCCTGACGTTGGAGGCGGGCCTGCACATCGGCCTGATCCCGAAACCACTGGCCCCGGTCGCGCTGCTCCAAGAGGCCACGCCATTCCACCAGGCTGACGGAAGGCTGCACGGCCGCCAGCACCTGGGCACTGGCGGTATTCACATTCACGGATTTGGCTTGCGGCAAATAGCTCAGATATGGCTCCAGCTGCTTGGCCTGTTGCTCTGCATTGGGAAAGAAGTCCTGCAAATGAGAGGGCCAAGGCGCTTGCCCGGCCTGTGCCCGCTCCAATCGCTGGGCCAGCTCCAAAGCCAAAGAGGGTTCCTGCTGCACACTGCCCAGCAATTGCTCCAATGCCTGCACATAGCGGGCCTGAATGCGGCCATCGCGCAGCAATAAAGCCAGATTGAATTTGCCCTGCTCATCCTGGATATAGCCGGAGAAGTAAGCCGCACGGGTCTTGTCCGGAGTCTCTATCTTCAGCTCGCTCAGGGCCTGCGCCCACAGTCCACCTTTGTGCGTCACAGCGGAGCGCTGCGAGTCCAGACGCAAGACCAGCACAGCCCAATCCAGCGCGCCGCGCAGCAACCAGTTGGCCTGCATGTAATCGCGCTCGCTGGCCAACTGGGTTGCCAGCCCACTTTGACGCTGGACGATGCCCATGGTGGCAATGGACACCGCCATCACGACCACCAGCGCATTGATCACCGCCATGCCTTGTTGAGATGCCCGTTTCATAGCAGCATCACCACTTTGCGATACGGGTGCTCCTGCCCTTCCAACTGCACTGTCAGTTCTATGCCTGTAGCGGCTGCCCCGGCTTGATCGGGCCACGGCCAGCTTTGCCAGCCACGCGCCGGAATCCAGATACGCAAGTTCCAGGCGGTGACCTGCTCCAGCACATCTTGCAAGGGGCCCAACTCGGGCAAGGGGTAAACCGTTCCTGCCTGGGCAATAGCCCGTTGCAATACGCCTTGCTGCAAACGCCATTGAATCTGCTGGGTTCCCGCTCTGGCTTCGGCGCGACGTTCAATCATCAGGATGGCCGGGCCTTCGCCCTTGGCTTGCCAGCGAATACTGGCGGGCAACACCGCCATCGCCCCCGTCGGATCCACAGGACCTGGCGCGGTGGGCAGATGCAACTCCAGATCCCGGCCCATTTGGGATAAGACATTGAACAAGGCCTGGGTCTGACGCGCCTGTCGGCCAAGCTGCTCATCCGCGTGCAAGACCGCATCCAGGCCACGCCAGGACATCAGACTGATCAAGGCCATGATGGTCAGGGCCACCAACATTTCCACCAAAGTGAAGCCTTCCTGGCTCGCGTCTGTCATGGCAAGGACGCCAAGGTCGCGTGCAACTCGGCCAGCACGGGGCCTTGGGGCAAGAAAGCTTGTACCGTTACCTGACGAAAGAAGCGATTGGCCGTGGCCTGTACGGTTTGCTTGCACTGCAAGTTCAAGGAACCCTGACGACAAGGCACAACGGTTTCACCCGGATCGGGAAACAGGCGGCGCAGCCGCATCTCGGCCACCACACCATCGGCTGCCAACAGAGCCAGGCTGCGTTCATGCATGGCCTGGCTACCAGAGGCGCTAAGGCCCAGTGCGTGCAATCCGGCGGTCAAGGCCACCGAGACGATCGCCAGCGCAATCAATACTTCAATCAAACTCATCCCACGCTCTGTCATGACTGCACATCAAAACGGCCCGTCGGGTCGCTGCGTAAATGCAGGACCTCGTGACCATCATCCAGCTCCAGCTGACGCGGCGCGGACAACCATTCATTCACAAAAACCCACGGTCCCGCCGGCTCCAGGCGCACACGCACTGATTCCAAAGTCCAGGATCGTTGAGGAAACAACTGGGCAAAGCGGGCCTGATCGCGCAGCCAGCCCGGTGTGGGGCTGGCACCATCCGTAGCGTTCGGGATCAAGCTGAAGCGATAGCCCTGCTGATCCGCACTCCAGGCGACGCTACGCCCGCTTTCACGCACATAGCTTTGCAGTTCGGCCAGACGCAGAGCCAGTTGACGGGCTTCTCGCTGTATCCCCTGATCCCGGTCCAGCACCAGCACGCTTAAACCCGCACTGCTGACAATGCCCACGATCAGCAAGACCACCAAGGTCTCGATCAAGGAAAAGCCCCGCTGAGCCACATCAGTCCCAGTTGCCTATGTCGGCATCACTGCCCGACCCACCGGCCTGCCCATCCGCCCCCAGCGAGAACACATCAATCTCGCCATGAACGCCGGGTTGCAGATACTGGTACGGATTGCCCCAAGGGTCGTTGGGCAGGCGGTCCATATAAGGACGCCAGTTGCGTGGCTCGGGAGGCTGGGTGGGACGCTGGTGCAGTGCCGCCAAACCTTGAGCGGTACTGGGGTAACGGCCGTTATCCAGGCGATACAGCTTCAGGGCCTGTGTCAGGGCAGCTATGTCCTGACGAGCGGCGACGGCACGTGCCTGATCGGGACGGTCCATCAGACTGGGGACGACCAGGGCCGCCATAATGCCCATGATGACCACCACCACCATGACCTCAATCAGAGAAAAACCTTGTTGAGCGCGGGACTGAACAGAGCCGGCCAAACGGCGTGCCGGACGGCGAGATAAAGTAGATCGAGACATGAAGGAAATAAGCTACCCAAAAAAACCCAAGCTCTTGTCATACGGGCTTCATGCAGCACACGCACACTAAGAGCCCTTAAGACAGCCATCTCGGCCGTCTGCCAAAGCACTATGCGATGCAGTCTAAATGGGTATTATTTCCGCCATATTTCCGTCACATCTTTGGTTGCGTCTGTGTCAGGCCGGTATCGCTCTGGCCCTGATCAATTTGCTGATCAACCTGTTCCTGCCCTCGGATGGGACCATTGCGCCGGTACTGGAAGAAGACCACCGCGAGCAGATCAGCACGCAGCAAATTGCGCAGTGGTTTGGAGGCAGCACCGCGCTGCCCGAGTTGCGTTTGCATGGCATGATCGTAAGCGGCCAGGCGGGGGCAGCCCTGCTCAGCATCAATCAACAACCGGTACGTGCGTATCGCCCTGGGCAGGAGCTGGCACCGGGTGTGCTGCTGGATTCGCTGCAACGCGAACACATTGTGATTACGGTAGATGCCGTGCCTCAACAAATCGCCACCGAGCGCAAAGGCCCCGCCATCATTCCCGGTATCCAGCAAGGGGCTAAGCCCTGAATTGAAGAGTTAGCAGTATGATTTAAAGCTGTCTTTCTTCTTCACCCTGGTGGGTATGCCTGCTTTACTTCGTCACTGGTTTGACAGCCTGCGCCCCAAGTCGCTGGCCATTGCACGCCCTGAAATGCTGCGTGCCACGCTAGGCGCCACGCTTAGCGTGCTGTTGGTTTCCTCTCTTAGCCTGTACCTGTCGGATTTTGCACATACGCATCATTGGTTGGTGGCGTCCCTGGCTGCCAGCGCCTTGCTGATTTTTCTGGTGCCAAGCAGCCCGTTGGCACAGCCCTGGAACATATTGCTGGGCAATCTGGTGGGCGCACTCACAGGCATTACCTGCGCGGTGCTGCTCCCTCATCCGATTGCTGCCATTACGATGGCCGTCTGCGTTGCCATGCCCATCATGCTGGCCCTGCGCTGCGTGCATCCGCCCAGTCTGGCAATGGCGGTCTTTCCCGCTCTGAATGGTATTCAGAACTACGACTTCGTCCTGTTTCCGGTGCTGTTTGACTCCTGCGTGCTGATCCTTCTGGGCATGCTGTACAACCGCCTGACCGGCGTGGCTTATCCGCCGGTACATAAACCCGCAACACGCCCAGCCGCCACGCCAGCCCGCTTTACGGACCAGGATTACGATGCGGCTTTAAGCCACTACAACCAGACGCTGAACATCAGCCACGATGATCTGGAAAAGCTGGTCAGCTATGTGCACCAGTCTGCCTTCCGACGCAATCTGGGCACACGCCGCTGCTCCACCCTGATGAATGATGCGCCTCTGTCCTGCCTGGTCAGTACGCCCTTGCAGCAAGCCTGGGACATGATGCGCGAGCGCAAGATCAAGGCCTTGCCCGTGCTGGATCAGAACAAGCACGTGATTGGCATCCTGGCCCTGTCGGACTTCTTGCAACGCGCCGGACTGGATCAGCCGGATAATCTGCGCCAGCGACTCAAGCGCTTCTTGAGTCCCCGTCAGCATTCGGCTCCTACGGTGGCCGAGATCATGACAGCGCCTGCCGTCACCGCCAACGCAAACTGGTCGGTGGCAGAGCTGATTCCCTTGTTCAGCCAGGGCCGCCATCGTCACATGCCTGTGGTCAATGAGCACAAGGAGCTGGTGGGCATGATTACCCAGTCTGATCTGATGCTGGAGCTGTTCAGAATCCTGCAGCCACCACGCGGCAAGCAGGACTGAACATAAAGGTTCAGCAAAAAAAATCCCCACTGTTTGCCATCGCCAAACAGTGGGGACAGATCGGCCCCCGTGCGTCTAGCACAGGCGCAGAACCTTGTTACTCAGCCTGCAAGACACCACGGCGCAACTGATCGCGCTCAATGGATTCAAACAAGGCTTTGAAGTTGCCTTCACCAAAACCATCATCGCCCTTGCGCTGAATGAACTCGAAGAACACGGGGCCCATCAAGGTTTCAGAGAAAATCTGTAGCAAGAGACGGCGGTGGCCGCCTTCCGATGTGCCATCCAGCAAAATGCCACGGCTTTGCAGTTCTGCGGTGGGCTCTCCGTGCGCAGGCAAGCGGCCTTCCAGCATCTCGTAATAGGTTTGTGGCGGTGCGGTCATAAAGCGCATGCCCATGGCCTTGAGCTTGTCCCAGGAGGCGATCAGATCGTCGGTCAGGAAAGCCACATGCTGAATGCCTTCACCATTGAATTGCATCAGGAACTCTTCGATCTGGCCCGAGCCCTTGGCAGATTCCTCGTTCAGAGGAATACGGATTTTGCCATCGGGGGCGGTCATGGCCTTGGACGTCAGGCCGGTGTATTCGCCCTTGATGTCAAAGTAGCGAATCTCACGGAAATTGAACAGGTGCTCGTAAAACTGGGCCCAGTAAGCCATGCGGCCGCGATACACGTTATGGGTCAGGTGATCGATCTCTTTCAGGCCCGCGCCCACGGGATGGCGATCCACGCCGTCCAGGTAAACGAAGTCAATATCGTAGATGGAGTTGCCTTCGCCAAAACGATCGATCAGGTACAGAGGGGCGCCACCAATGCCCTTGATGGCGGGCAGACGCAGTTCCATCGGTCCGGTAGGAATATCGACAGGTTGGGCACCCAGTTCCAGCGCGCGCTCGTAGGCTTTTTGCGCATCACGCACCCGGAACGCCATGCCGCAGGCCGAAGGGCCATGCTCGGCGGCAAAGTAAGCAGCGTGGCTCTTGGGTTCTTCGTTCAGGATCAGATTGATCTCACCCTGGCGATACAGAGACACTTTCTTGGAGCGGTGTACCGCCACTTTGGTGAAACCCATCATCTCGAAGACGGGTTCCATCACGCCAGGCTGGGGAGCGGCAAATTCGATGAACTCAAAGCCCATCAGGCCCATTGGATTTTCAAACAAGTCAGTCATAGCAGACTCCAGTTGCAATCAGGTAATCAAAGATGGCGTAAAAACGCCTTGAAACTTGGGCTTAAGCCTTGCAGGGGGGCGCGCAGGATACCCCACGCACACTGCGTGCCAAGTGATCACCAAACAACAATTGAAATCCCAGAAACCTCACAGGCTCTGCTCCAGTGGGCGGGAAGCCGAAATGCATTCCCATCGCCGACTTTTATTATCAGGGAAACAGGCCTTTTTTCGATATAGAGCATTACCCTAGAGGCTTAAACCACCTGCTCTAGCGCGCCAGCAGCTGTGGTACGGACGAGACCTGCATGGCAATGCCTGACAGGGTGAGCAAACTTAAAACAAGGGCTCTAAAAGTACTTTGGCTGATGCCCACATACAGGCGCACGCCCGCCAGCACGGGAATCAGCACAGCCAGCATCACCAGTCCTATAGACGGCAACATGGACGGCAGAATAGAACCAGAAGCAATATAGGCCAGCAAAGTTACCGACAAGGTTGCCAGATTGAAGTTTTGTATAACGGCGCGCTGTTCGTCTTTGGGCAGCCCGGTCATAGTAGTCCACAAGGTAGGAATCACCCCCGTCATGCCACCGAGCCCACCCATGATGCCGCCTATCAAGCCCGACACGGCATTGGCCAGACGGCTGCGTACCCGTACATGGCCCAAACGGCTGGACATCAGCATGATCGGGCACCAGATCACCATCAAGGTCCCTAGAAACGCCTTGAATACGGCTGCATCCAGAAAAGGCAGCAAATAGGTTCCCAAAGGCACACCAATCAGGCCACCGGCCAGAAACGGCAACAGGATCTGCCAATAAGAGGTACGCCGCCGGGTAAAGGCGGCAATCATCTGCCCTGTCCAGGCACCGCATACCGCCAGCACCGCCGCCAGTTGAGGCTCCAGAAACCAGGCCCAGCAGGACATGGCCACCATGCCAAAGGCAAAGCCCGACAAACCCTGCACAAAACCCGCCACAATGGCGCCAACAGCCACCGCCCAGTAAACCGACTCCATCATCCCCCGCTGCTCCTTGCCTGTAGACAAGCGACAGTATCTCTCTTTACGAATCGAGCGGGCAGAAAAAAGCCTCCACAATGGAGGCTTCCCAAACTGTTACCGGCGTCGGCCAAGACTGGCCAATCAGGCCTGGTTCAGATTGGTTCAGGCTGGGTCAGCAGCACGCAGATCACGAGGTTGGATCAGCGATTCGGCACGCAACACGTCATTCAGGGTCTCGGCATCCATCAAACCACGCTTGAGAACCACGTCACGAATATTGCTACCTGTCTGGAAAGCTTCGGCGGCAACCGAGGTAGCGGCTTTGTAACCGATGAACGGATTCAAGGCAGTCACCAGGGAAATGGAACGCTCGATATTGCTTTCCAGGCATTCACGGTTGGCAGTGATACCCACCACGCAGAACTGGGTCAGCGTGTCGCAAGCATTGCTCAACAAAGCCATGCTACGCAGCAGGGAGTGAATAATCACAGGCTCAAACGCGTTCAGCTGCAATTGACCGGCTTCAGCAGCCATGGTCACGGTCATGTCGGCACCAATCACTTCAAAGGCAACCTGGTTGACCACTTCCGGGATCACGGGGTTGACCTTACCGGGCATGATGGACGAACCAGCTTGCACAGCGGGCAGACAAATCTCACCCATACCAGCACGAGGACCACTAGAGAGCAGACGCAAGTCGTTGGACAGCTTGGACAGCTTGACAGCAGCGCGCTTCAAAACGCCCGACAGGTGCAGAAAACCGCCGCAATCCTGAGTGGCTTCGATCAAATCGTCAGAGACACGCAGTTGAACACCGGACAGATCGGACAAGGCAGCTACAGCCAACTGAGCGTACTCAGGATGGGCCGTAATACCGGTACCAATAGCAGTACCACCCAGGTTCACATCACACATCAGTTTGCGCGATTCTTTCAAGCGCACGATGTCTTCATTGATCATGGTGGCAAAGGCGTTGAACTCCTGACCCAGGGTCATGGGCACCGCGTCTTGCAACTGAGTGCGGCCAATCTTCATGTACGAGGAGAATTCCTCGGACTTTTTCAGGAAGGCATCGCGCAGACGTTCCATGGCGGCAAACAGCGGGTCCAGCGAACGGTAGGCAGCCAGGTGCAAAGCCGTTGGATAGACGTCGTTGGTGCTTTGGGCCATGTTCACATCTTCATTGGGGTGAAGATATTGGTACTCGCCGCGCTTGTGACCCATATGTTCCAAGGCCAGGTTACAAATAACCTCGTTGGCATTCATATTGGTCGAGGTACCTGCGCCGCCCTGAATCATGTCTACCACGAAATGCTCATGGCACTTGCCTTCTTGTACGGCCTGACAGGCGGCCACAATGGCGTCGTGCTTATCCTGCTCCAGCAAACCCAGTTTGAAATTGGCCTGAGCAGCTGCCTGCTTGACCAGCGCCAGAGCATTAATCAGTTCCGGGTAAGTTGAAATAGGCGTACCGGTAATGTGGAAATTCTCCTTGGCACGCAAGGTATGAACACCATAATAGACTTCATCGGGGACTTGGCGGTCTCCCAGCAAATCATGTTCGATACGGAACTGACTCATAATTCCTTCGTTTCCTTAATAACGATAGCAAGACTTTTTTGATACGCCTCATACTCGATCCCGGAGTACAAACGGAACAAAGCCCTACCATTTCTTGCGAACTTGGCAGGGGCTCGGGGACATGCTGGCAAATACCGCTAATAAGCTTTGGATAATGCTTGTATCCAATTCCGGAAAGCAAAGGCCCGTAAAAAACGGGCCTCTATTGCAATCCGCCAAGCGGGGTGAATGATCCAACCGCCTTTTTTGAAGGCATCGTCGAGCTCGGGAAGCGCTTTGAACATTGTAAACGCCGAGCGCTCACATGCGCGCCGTTTTGCGGTTTTTCTTGAGTTGGGCCGCCTTATCTTCCTGACTGGCAGTTGAAAACCAGCTTAATTTAGCGGTGTATCTCTGATATAGCTCGCTCATCATGCCTGTAACAAGAGTCTGGCGCTTTGAGCACGAGCGTTGCGCGCTTGCATCATTTTGATGCGTTTAAGCCATAAGACTCACAACACAGGATCAAAAATCATCCTCATGCTGCCCGGATTGGAAGTCCCGAAACCTTGCAGTTTGAGAAAAAAAAGAAGGCTAAAGAGTATACACAGGCTTTACGACTATTCTGTAAACCCATAGCCGCTTATACTGAAAAAAACCGGTCTTATTTTACTAAATGAAAATTCCTAATCAATAAAAGATGTTTAAATCAGTAAAAATGGAATTAAAAAATAAGATAAATTTCCACATTAAAAGCAGCGGCTCAGTAATAAAAGAAAGCAAACCCGTTTTTATTGGGTTTTATTGATTCTTTCTAAATAACTACTGCTCTTTGCCGCGCACTCCTTAACGGCACAGCACTATGAAATTACTCGATCTGAAATATCAAACTATCCTGAGCGAATCCCAACGCCAGGCCCACCCTAAAACCGAGGATATCGAACTGTGTTTACGCGTTCTGTCGCTGGCCTCCAGCATTAATCGCGCTTCCAGCTCTGTTCTGAACGAATTTGGTCTGTCCGAAGGACGTCTGGTTCTACTGTTCTTGCTTAGCCGCCAACCCTCTGGCCTGAGCCCCGCGCTATTGGCAGAACAAGCTGGCGTGACCCGCGCCACCATCACCGGCCTGCTCGACGGGCTGGAACAGCAGCAATTGCTGGTACGCCAGAACAATACCTCGGACCGCCGCGTGCTCACTGTTAAACTCACCGAGGCCGGACAAGAGTTGTGCGAGCACCTGCTGCCCTATTACATCGAGTGGCTATCGGGCGTATTTAGTCATGTGCCCCAAGACGTGCGCGAACGCTTGTCCAATTTGTTATCCAAAGCCCTGCAAGGCAACGACACACCGGAAATCAAAGTTGAAAAGCCTCTTTCGCACACCATCCCCGGAACCATGCAGCGCAGTTATATGGCTTAAGGCACAAACTCGCCTTGCCCCAGGGTCGACCTTGTCGTCAACCCTACACCGTCAAGGGTGGCAACCGTATCGGTGCCACCCTTTGTTTTCGTCCCTGCAAGGCTGAAACTTATGGATGCTGCTGTTATGGATGCCATGAAAAAATGGCCCAATGTGCCCGCTGTCAGCGGGTATATCTCTTTAGATCAGTCTGGTCATTGGCGTCATCACCCGGCTGGCGATGCTAACCAGCACCCAGGGCAAGTGGGCGAGCGCATTGCCCACCAGGGTTTGTTGGCATTTTTCAACCGTAATTATCAGGCGGATGAACAAGGCCGCTGGTTTATCCAGAATGGTCCGCAACGTGTTTATGTCCGTCTGGACGCGGCCCCACTGATTGTTTCCCTGGCCCAAGATCAAGCCCATTTGCAAGACCATACTGGCCGTCCCGTTGAAACTATTCAGGCCTGGTACATCAGCGCTGAGGGCAGGCTCTATTTGCGCACCCCCGCAGGCCCCGCCTTGTTGGCGGGCCGTGATGTTCCTGCCCTGCTGGAACAGTTACGCACAGACCAACACGGCCTGGAGAGTCTGGATCTGGAGCAAGCCCAGCGCAGCGAAGGCTGGTCCTTGCCCGCGTACCCACAAGCCTGTTCCCTGACAGTCTGGTCTTCCTGCGTGTCGCCCGCCGAGGAATTGGCGTATATTGTTTTGCCAAAGCCCGATCCCATTTGAACCGCCATCACAGAATCTGCATGACCCAGCCATCCGCCTCTTTCTATTTCCCCGCCCCACGCACGCAAAACTTCTGCAATCAATGTGGCAGCAAATTGACACGCCTGGTGCCCCCGGACGATAACCGCATGCGTGATGTCTGCGAAAATTGCGGCGCGGTGCACTACCAGAATCCCCGCAATGTGGTCGGTATTGTGCCCATGTGGAAGGACGATCAGGTCTTGCTGTGCCGTCGCGCCATCGAGCCGCGCTACAACACCTGGACCTTGCCCGCCGGTTTCATGGAGCTGGGCGAAACGCTGGGGCAAGGCGCCTTGCGTGAAATGGGCGAGGAAGCGGGTGCGCAAGTCGAACCCGGCCCGCTCTTTACCGTTATCAGCGTGCCTTACGCTGAACAAGTTCACGTGTACTACCTGGCCAAAGTCATCAGCGACGTGCTGGACCCCGGTCCGGAGTCCCTGGAAGCCCGTTTCTTCCACCTGGACGACATCCCTTGGGACAACCTGGCTTTTCGCACCGTAACCGCCACCCTGGAGCGTTACGTCGAAGACCACAAGGCAGGCCGCTTCCAGATTCACGAATTTGATATCGCCCCCCGCGACCACGGCTGATCATGTCGCTTGTATGGGTCGCTCCTGATCAGGCCCTGCCCAGCCCTGAACACGCCAGCCCCGAAGGGCTGGTGGCTGCCGGTCTGGATTTAAGCGTTCCACGCCTCCTGGAAGCCTATAGCCAGGGCATATTTCCCTGGTACAGCCCTGGCGACCCGGTTCTGTGGTGGTCTCCTGATCCGCGCATGGTGCTGGAGGTCGATCAATTCAAGATTTCCCGCTCCCTGGGCAAAAAACTGCGCCAGATTGCACGGCAGCAAGATCAGGACGACGCCCCTATCCGAGTCACCTGCGATCTGGCCTTTGAGCAAGTCATCGGCCAATGCGCCGCCCAACGTAGTGCCACCGGCACCTGGATCAGCCCGGATATTGAGCAGGTCTATACAGATTTGCACCACAGTGGCTACGCCCACAGCGTAGAAACCTGGATGGACGGCAAGCTGGTCGGCGGTTTGTATGGGGTGAATCTGGGCCGCTTTTTCTTTGGCGAATCCATGTTTGCCTTGCAAACCGATGCCAGCAAGATCGCCCTGGCCCATCTGGTGGAGTTCCTGAAGTTCGCGGGCATCCCGTATATAGACTGCCAGCAGGAGACATCGCATCTGGCCAGTCTGGGTGCCAGCCCCATCCCCCGGAAAGACTTTATGGCCGCCCTGACCTGGGCCAAAGATCAACCCAGTCCAGTCTGGCCGCGCGGGGCGTTGCAACTAGGCCTGCCCCCAGCTTGCTAGGCTGGCGCGAGCATCCCATAATGGCTCTATCACGCTTGGCAGAGTCGCATGAATTATCCCAAAGCACCCACCAGTCCCCAAACGCTGCAATTCTATTCCACGGCCAGCTATCGTTGCAGTTACCTGCCAGAGCAACAGGCACGCTCGCTGGTTGCCGCTCCTGCCCACCTGATTAACGACACGGTTTACTCCAAGCTGGTCCAGCAAGGCTTTCGACGCAGCGGCACCTTTACCTATCGCCCCTATTGCGACCAGTGCCGCGCTTGCCTGCCCCTGCGTTGTGACACCCTGCATTTTCAGCCCGACCGAGCCCAGCGCCGTGCCAAAAAACGCCACGGCAATCTGGTCGTACAAGATCTGCCCCTGCACTGGAATGCCGAACACTACGAGCTGTACCGCCGTTACCAGGCCAGTCGACACCCCGGCGCCGGCATGGACGAGGACGATCAGTCCCAGTACGCCCAGTTTCTGCTGGCCAGCCATGTCACTTCGCGTCTGCTGGAGTTTCGTGAGCCCGACGGTACCTTGAAAATTGTGGCCGTCATCGACGTGCTGCAAGACGGGCTTTCCGCTGTTTATACCTTTTTTGATCCCGACGACACCGGCAGTCTGGGCACCTACGCCGTGCTCTGGCAGTTGGACTATTGCCGTCAACAATCCCTGCCCTGGCTCTATTTAGGCTACTGGATCGAAGAAAGCCGTAAAATGGCCTACAAAACCCGCTTTCGCCCCTACCAGCTCCTGATAAAAGGTCGTTGGGAATGGCTGGCTTAACGTCCTCTTTTATCGATCCCCATGTCTGCCCTATTCAGCCTTTATCCCTTGGCTCGCCGGGTGCTGTTCAGTCTGGATGCTGAACACGCTCACGAACTGACTCTAAAATCCCTGCATTGCGCCCACCAAACTCCTATTTTGGGCAGTTTGCTGAAAGACCTGCCCAGCAAGCCTCTGGAACTGATGGGTTTGAAGCTGCGCAATCCTGTGGGTCTGGCCGCAGGCCTGGATAAGAATGGCGCGCATATTGATGCCCTGGGCGCACTGGGCTTTGGCTTTGTCGAAGTTGGCACAGTGACCCCGAAAGCGCAGCCCGGCAATGCCAAACCACGCCTGTTCCGCTTGCCTGAAGCCAATAGCCTGATCAATCGTTTTGGCTTTAACAACCACGGCCTGGATACCTTTATTGATAATGTGCGCAAAAGCCAGTTCCGCTCGCAAGGCGGCATTCTGGGTCTGAACATTGGCAAAAACGCGACTACCCCCATTGAGCAGGCCGATCAGGACTATCTGACGTGTCTGCGTGCGGTCTACCCCCACGCCGATTACGTTACTGTGAATATCTCCTCACCCAACACGCAAAATCTGCGTGCGCTGCAGGCTCAGGATGAACTGGCCCGTCTGCTCGGTTCCTTGCAAGCGCTACGTACGGAATTGGCACAAGAGCACCAACGCTATGTGCCTATCGTGGTGAAAATCGCTCCTGACCTGGATCAATCGCAAATTGATGCCATTGCGGACACCGTTCCCTCGCAAGGTCTGGACGGCATTATTGCCACCAATACCACCTTGTCGCGCGATGCCGTACACGGTTTGCGTCACGGTCAGGAGCAAGGCGGTTTGTCCGGCCCACCCGTGCACGAATTATCCTTGAACGTCATTCGTCGTCTGCGCGAGCAACTAGGCCCCGACTTCCCGATTATTGGTGTGGGTGGTATTGAATCTGGCCGTCAGGCTCAGGAAAAGATCCAGGCCGGAGCCCAAGCAGTACAGCTATATACCGGCTTGATTTACAAAGGCCCCGCCCTGATCTCCGAGTGTATTCGCGCCCTGTAAAACGCATCGTGCCCGCGTGACGCGGGCACTAGCATTCTGAAGCAAGTTCACTACTGGCGCGGCAAGCAAGAAAAAGCCAGCTCGATGAGCTGGCTTTTTCTTTAGCGCCTGATTAAATCAGACCAGCAAAGACTTACTTCTTGCTGGTAGCAGCCGTTGCCGCAGCGGCAGCCGCTTCAACGGTTTTATTGCTGGCTTCGGTGACTTGAGCAGCAGCTTTCAGGCTGGCGTTAGTAGCAGCCTGGATGTTGCTTTCAGCAGCATCAGCAGCTTGGCGAGCAGCCTTGACAACGGTTTCAGCCGCGTTGGAAGCCGTGGCGAAGGAAGACTTCAGCAAAGCAACAGCGCTTTCGGTACCGGTAGGTGCGTTTTTGGCCAGCTGGTCGATAGCGTCAGCAGCGTGCTGTTGACCTTGAGCCAGTTGAGCTTCAGCGATGCGCGACAGGTTCAGTTGCAGATCGGAGAAGATGTCGTAAACGCTTTTGCCGTATTCCAGAGCCTGGGCAGCATTAGGCTTGGCCACGCTTTGCGACAGGGCCACAACGTCTTGCACGTCTTTGGCGTTGATAACTTGCTGGGATTGGCCAGCCGCTTGTTCCAGCGAGCTGCGCAGCAGATTCAGGTTCAGACCAACCAGCTTTTCAAAGCCTTGCAGCAATTGACCTTGAGCAGCGAACAGGTTGTTCAAAGTAGCTTGTTGGGATTCCAGTACGTTTTGTGGAATAGCACTCATGATGTTTTCCTTGGAGATACGTGGCCTGGGTCAAGCCAGCGTGAAATTAGTGTCAGTGTTACTAGACAAGGGTCTGAAGAAGGCCCGGCCCATTCGCAACTACGCAAGGCAAACCTTCTATGTTGCACCGCAACAATTCAACTTTAAGCGCTATCCAAAACAAAGTCAACGTAATTTGTTGCGCTGCAACAAAACCGTCATGGACTTGTAATCAAGACTGGAAAAACAACACTAAAACACAGACTTAACGCTGTTTGTCGTATCCCAGCGTTTCGGAAATTTTAGCGGCGGTATTCAGCAAAACGGGAATCCAGTCGTCGTGCAAACGCTCGGCCGGAGCAGATAAAGACAGACCGGCCAAAAGCTTGCCGGTGTCGTCATACACACCAGCCGCAATACAGCGCACACCCATCTCCAGCTCCTCGTTATCGCGGGCATAGCCCAGACGACGAACTTGCGCCAATTCGCGCTCCAGCAATTCCAGTTGAGTAATGCTGTTACGAGTCGCACCGGCCAGGCCAGTACGCATGACGTAGGCCCGCACCTGACGCGGTTCCCAGGAAGCCAGAAACAGCTTGCCGGTCGAGGTCAAATGCAAAGGTGCATGGCCACCAATGGCGCGCACCACCTGCATACCCGAGCTCTCGCTCCAGGAACGTTCCACATAGACAATTTCATCGCCCTGCTGCAAGGACAGATTCACCGTTTGTCCGGTGTACTTGTGCAGCTCGCGCATGGGGGCCAGGGAAGCCGCACGCACATTCAGACGGCCTTTAACCAGGGAGCCCAGCTCCAGCAAACGCATGCCCAGTCGGTATAAACCGCTGTCCACGCGCTCCACATAACGTCCCACCACCAGATCGTTCAGGATACGGTGAGTGGTTGAGGTATGCAGGCCAGTTGCAGCCGCCAGATTCTTCAATGCCACTGGCTCAGATTGCTTGGCCAGCTCGTCCAATAGAATCATGGCGCGTTCCAGAACCTGGATCGACATCTGACCACCATTGTTTGACGACGCGCCTGAAGGCGTAAAGGAATTTGTTGTCATTATTAGGAGAATTATGATGCAACGCAACAAATTCCATAATATGAAATGGTCGCGCGCTTGGCAAGCGCTATTTTAGCGCAGGGCTCAAGCTCCCGCCCAAGTCCAGCACCTGCTGGCGCAAATAGGCCAAGGCCTCTGCCGCCGGTTCCGGCTCCCCTTTAACGCCCAGATCAATATGTGGCTGTCCGCCCGCTTCCCCCACGCTGGGCAGGCTAAACGCTTTCACACCTGGCCAATTCAGCTCTACATGCTCCATGGCCGGCGTAATACGCGACTCTGGCAAGTTAAAGGCCAGGAAAGAGTGTTCGACTCGATGAGCCAGATGGTGCAGTTCCCGATAGCGAGTATCCAGCGTCCACTCCATCATGGGCCAGGCCATCACAGGAAAACCCGGCATGAAGGTGTGATTGTGAATGAAAAAACCGGGAATCTTGTTGTAGACGTTGGGCACAATTTCGGCACCCACCGGGAACACACCCATCTGCAGGCGCTGCTGGTTCTCGGGCAAGGACATATCTGCACTACCCACGCCATTACGCTCATTTTCAGCACAGCGCTCAGCAATCAAGGCTGCGGCCTCGGGATGCAGCTTCAGCTCCACACCCAAAGCCTTGGCCGCCGCCTGGCGGGTCTGATCATCCGGTGTCGCACCAATCCCACCACAGCAAAACACAATATCCGGCGTCGCAAAACTGCGCTGCAGGGTGGCGGCAATCGTATCCAGATCATCAGGGATGATCTGGGCGCCCCCCAGTTGCAAGCCCCTGGCCCCCAGCAGCTCGATCAGTTTTGAAAAGTGTTTATCGTAGCGACGTCCCGACAGGATTTCGTCGCCAATAATAATCAGACGAATAATGGCTTGATCCTTAGTTGTCATGGTCAATAAGCGTAGTAGAAGCCGCTGCTGCCTCGTGCTGGCGCAGGCGACGAAGATTTTCCAAAGAGAAGTGGGCAAATACCAGAGCCGAGAACACAGGCAAGACCAGCCAGGCCGGTGGAATCAGGTTCAAAAGGGCAAAGATCAGACCGATCAACCAGTACTGGCTATTCAGACGGGACCACAGATACTTGCGCTCTTGCACATTCGCGTGCTCAACCAGGGAATCCACCCGCAACATGCGCGTCAGGGCAAAAACCCACCACAGCACGGGCAAAATCAGCGCAAAAGGAGGAAAAATCCATAACGGCAAGGTGACCAGCCAACCCACTACAAACAAGGTTCCCACCCACACCGCGTTCCAGACGCTGTAGACCGTGGCATTGTGGCCTTGCTTGATCAGATCGGGATAGTCTTTCTGCTGCAAATGGCCCAGGACCAAAGGCATGACCAGCACAGCGGCAATAATCAGGCCCAACACACCGGCCAGAGGCAACAAAATGCCTAAAGCCAACAAGGGCGCCAGATACACTTTCAGCGAGAACAGGCCCAAGCCCACCAACCACTGATCCACGGATTCAAAGGCATTCCAGCCCCCCAGCAGCTCCAGCAACCAGGTCTGAATGGGGGTCCACAATAGCCAGCTCAGTAAAATCAGGCCCACAAACATGATCAGGAAAGGCATGACCAGGGCCACCAGCATGCGTGGCTGAAATTGCGACACCAAAGAACGCTTGAAGGCGATGGAGATGCTGGCCCAACCGCCAGCAGGGCCCGATCGCGATGGGGCAGACGAAGATACGGACATACTGCTCCTGCTAAGCAAAATCGATTACCCGAGTATCATAGACACAGTCGCTTCTTTTTGTCTGTATGAAATTATGGCCTTGTTCAACGCCCAACACGATCTGACCGCCCTGGCGGCCCACCTGCAAGCCGAACCCGATGCTTTGTTGATTGCCTGTTTCTGCGCCGAATGGTGCAAAACCTGTCAGCAATATCAACCCGCTTTTGAGGCTTTGGCCACACAGTTTCCCCAGGCTTGCCTGATCTGGGTTGATATTGAAGAGCAGCCCGAGCTAGTGGGCGATGAAGATATTGAAGATTTCCCCACGCTGCTGATCCAGAACGAAAATGGGACCGTTTTCTACGGTCCCATGCTGCCTCATATCGAACATCTGGAGCGTCTGGTGCACAGCATCTCCGAACGCAGCCCGGTCGTTGATGCCGGGCCTGGGGATTTGCGCGCCTTAGTAGCGGCCGCCGCCTAACAGCACACCCACCGAACGCTTGCGCGTTGTATTGGAAGGAGTCGTCACCGCTGGCTTGGGCGCAGCAGCGGTCGATGGCTCGTAAGGCTTGAGGAAAAACTCGTCCACGGGTGGCGTGTTCGACTGATACGAACGACGCTCACCACGCTCGTGACGGTTGGAACCGGAACGGGACGAAGCGGCAGCAGGCAGATCCAGCTTCAGACGTGGCACAGCCGTGCCAATCAGCTTCTCAATTTCTTGCAGCAAATGCTCTTCATCGGGAGCCATCAGGGCAATGGCTTCACCCGAGGCGCCAGCACGACCAGTACGGCCAATACGGTGCACGTAGTCTTCAGCGTTGTACGGCAAATCCACGTTGATCACGCAAGGCATACCGGCCACATCCAGACCGCGAGCGGCCACATCGGTTGCCACCAATACATCCACACTGCCGCTCTTGAAGGCGTCCAATACCTTCATGCGCTCCAGCTGGCTTTTATTGCCGTGGATGGATTCCGCCTTGATGCCTTCACGCTCCAGATAGCGGGCCAGTTGACCAGCACCAATCTTGGTATTGGAAAAGACGATAGTCTGGGTCAGCTTCTTGGTCTTGATCAGATGCGCCACGGCACGACGCTTCTCGTCCGCCGACATGGGGTACACCACCTGGGTGACTGTCGATGCGGTCGCGTTACGGGCAGCCACTTCGATCTCGACCGGATCATTCAGAAAGTTGCGGGCCAGCTTGCGGATTTCCTTGCTGAACGTCGCCGAGAACAACAGGCCCTGACGATTCTTGGGCAGCAAGGACACAATACGGTCCAGATCGGGCAGGAAGCCCATATCCAGCATGCGATCAGCTTCATCCAGCACCAGAATGCTGACCTGGCTCAAGTTGATCGTGCGCTGATCAATGTGATCAAGCAGACGGCCTGGGGTGGCGATGACAATTTCAACACCACGGCGCAGGGCCTCTTTTTGCGGACCAATATCCACACCACCGAACACTACCGTCGAGCGCAAGGGGACCGATTTGCTGTAGAGCGCAATGCTCTCGGCCACCTGGTCGGCCAGCTCGCGTGTTGGTGTCAATACCAAAGCCCGCACCGGGTGGCGGGCGGGCGAAGCGCTGGTCGTGGCGTGCGCCATCAGACGATTCAGGATAGGCAAGGAAAAGGCTGCCGTCTTACCTGTACCCGTCTGTGCTGCCCCCATGACATCACGGCCGGCCAGCACCACGGGAATTGCCTCGGCCTGAATAGGCGTAGGCTTGGAATATCCCGCCTCGGTAACGGCGCTTAATATTCCAGGGTGCAGACCGAAATCAGCAAACGTAAGGTCATTGGGGGTCGAAGGAGTTTTATCTGTCATGTACGCAAAAAGTCGGCTTGCCACCAGTGGCAAGCATTTGTAACAATCCTATTTTAACTTATGCCCGCCTGCCTCACAGCAGTCACGGGCATGTTAGTACTCGGTTCAGGATTTTATGGCATCACGGCACGTATCAGCCAGAACGCCACCATCCCGGCCACGATTACCCAAACAGCGTTACGGGTACGGATGAACACCAGCACAGCCACCAGGCTGGCCAGAGCTTTAATATCCAATCGGGGGGTGTCGCCGTAAGCCCAAGGCAAAAGTTCCGGGATAATGATTGCCGCCAGAGCAGCTACCGGAGCAAAGCGCAAGGCGCGCCGCATACGTTCGGTCAGGGGCAGCAAATCACCAAACATGAAATAGCCGGAGCGGGTGAGCAAGCTGCACAACACCAACAGGGCGATTGCACCCAAAACGTACCAATCATACTGCCAATCGCTCATCACCGTGCATCCCTATGCCGTTGCAGTTGTTCTGCCGCCACGCCAGCCAGCACTCCGCCAAGCACCGCTGCCACCAGCCCCAAACGCAGGGGCAGCGCCTGTCCGACCCATGCAATCACGCTGGCCGTAATCAAACAGGCCCACATGGCACGGTTGTTGACCAAGGGAATCAGGAGCGCCAGCAGGGCCAGAATGGCCGCAAACTCCAGCGACCAGGAAGGCGGCACATAGGCACTGAGCACAATGCCCGACAAGGAGGCAATCTGCCAGCTTAGCCAACCAGGCAGGATGATTCCCAGGTAATACCAAAGATGCTCGCGAGAGCCGCGCTCTTTGGAGTCGCCATACTTGGACATGAACAGCACAAACACCATATCACTGGTGATATAGCCCAGGCCCAGGCGTTTCTTCCAGCTCAGATGACGAAAAAAAGGCTGCAAGGCCGCTCCAAAAATAATGAAGCGAATATTGACGATGAACCCGGCAGTGAAAATCAACCACAAGGGCGCGTGGGACTCGATCAGCGGCAAGGCCGTCAGCTGGGCCGAGCCCGCATACACAAACAAGGTCATCAAGGTGGCTTCAAACCCGCTCAAGCCGGACTTGACCATGGCCACGCCCGTTACAAAGCCCCAGACCACAGTGGCAATCAAGGCGGGAATGAAGTCGATGAAACCGGCGCGCATGTGTACACGATCCTGTGCACTAGGCAACAAGGCCGATAATCTTGTGATGGCTGACACGCCGTCTCCTGATATGTGCTGCCCGCAAGCTGTAAACAGCGGCGGCAGCTTTGCTTATGATTTTTCTTATTCTAGAAGCAAAACCGAGGCACGAACATCTTGCTCTGTTGATAAGGTCAAGAAAAAACAGGCCGGGTCTTGCTACAATCGCTAGTCTACGCACGTAAAGTTCGGCACCGCCGTTGCGTGCACGGTATTTTTACCTCTCTCATTGTTATCAGGAACCTTATGAGCGCCGCTATCGAACCTAAAAAAGCAGATCACGAACTGATTATGGTCGGAGCCGACGATCTGCCCGTGCACTGCCCCCGTCCAGGTGGCACACTGTGGAACATGCACCCCCGCGTGTATATCGATATCAGCAAGACCGGCGAAGCCGCTTGCCCTTACTGTGGTGCCCGCTACCGCCTGAAAGAAGGCGAGAAGGTTCACGGTCATTAATTTCTGAATCTGGCTTCGTTGGACCCCACTGCTCCCCCCTCTGGCAATGCGATAGAGCCGGGCCCTGTGCCCGGAGCTGACGCGCAACCTTGGCGTCATGCCGATACGGTTGCCCGTCTGGATGCCAGCGCCTGCCCCCTGCCCGCCTGGTTGCCTGGCGGACACATACAGACCATTCACGGGGCATTTTTTGCCCGCCATCACCATATCGCTTTTGTTCGTCAAAGAATTGATACACCCGATGGCGACTTCCTGGACCTGGACTGGACCGGGCCTGGTCTGTTTGCCGACAAGCTGGCCAACGGTGCCACCGCCCAACCCGACGCCCACTTATCCCGCACCGCCGCCCGTCGCTGGATGCAACCCCAGGATTGGGACAGCCTGCCCAGCACGGCCGATACCCATGCCCTGGTTCTGTTTCATGGGCTGGAAGGCAGCAGCCGCAGCCATTACATCCAGGCAATCGCCCAGTACTTCCGCGCCCGTGGCTGGATTGTGGTGGTCGCCCATTTCCGGGGCTGCTCAGGCTTCCCGAATCGCATGGCACGCGCCTATTACTCGGGTGACTCGGAAGAAATCAGCTTTATCCTGAATACGGTTCGAGGCCACCTGCCCAATGTGCGCTGGCACGTAGCCGGCACCTCGCTGGGCGGCAATGCCATGCTCAAATATTTGGGGGAAGCGGGTGATGAAGTGTCCTGGTTGCAGGCATGTGCATCTATTTCGGTACCACTGGATCTGGTCGCTTGCGGCCGCTACCTGTCCGAATCCCGAATGGGCCGCTGGTTTTACTCGCCCTATTTTCTGAAAAGCATGCGCAGCAAGCTGCAGGACAAGGCCCACCGTTTTCCAGGCATGGTCGATACTGCCCGCTTGAATCAGGCCCGCACCATACGCGACTTCGACGACATTTATACCGCGCCCATGCACGGCTTCAGCCATGCGCTGGATTACTGGACGCGCGCATCCAGCAAGCCTTTGCTGCGCAATATCAAAATTCCTACGCTGGTTTTGAATGCTCGCAACGATCCTTTCGTGCCGCACACCAGTTTGCCGACCATTCAGGACTGCTCGGACTCCATCCTGCTGCATCAACCTGCCGAAGGCGGGCACGTCGGTTTCATCACGGGCAGTATTCCCGGCAATATGGGTTGGTTGCCTGCAAGGCTAGCCCGCTTCTTTGAAACCAATAGCTAAGATCAGCTAAAGCGGGCCTGCGGGCTCATCAGGAGCGGAAACGCTCCAGCAAGATACGCTCACTTTCCACACGTTCACGCAATTGACGAATCTGCGTATCCAGCTCGGATTGCTGATAGAAGTCCTGGGTCAAATTGCGCGCCTGCTGCAATTGCTCCACAGCGGTAGGCAGAGCCCCCACTAATTCATAGTACTCAGCCATGGCACGTCGGGCCTTTACACCGTCGCCCAAACGATCATAGGTTTGTGCCAGCAACTGATGCAGCTGGGGTTCATCAGGCCATTGCTTGATACGCTCCATCAAGAAAGCCTGCGCCTGATCGTTTTGCCCCAATTGCTGCAAGACCTGCACATAAGCCAAAGCCACCCCTTGGCTCTTGGGCCAACGCTGCCAGGCCTGCTTGGCCAAATTCAAAGCACCTTGCACATCTCGATCGGCAATCGCAATGCGTATACCCAGGGTATCCAGCTCCGGAGCCTGGAATTTGCCCTGTCCCCGCGCTTCGGTCAGATGCGCACGAGCCTGTTCATAATCCTGACGGCCTTGCGCAATATAGGCCAGACCGTACTGCGCCGCAGAGCGCTCCAGATCACTTTGTGACTGGTTCGTACTTTGCAGCGCCTGTTCCAGAACACGCAAGGACTGCCCACCCCCAGCCTGCATCACCATCAACTTCGCACGGATATACCAGAACGAAGGGGTGTCCTGATAATTACTGGCTGGCAGACCGCGCACCCGGTTACTGATGTCCGATTCACGCTGCTGAGACATGGGGTGAGTGCTGGCGTACTCATTGGCTGTCGCGCGCTCATTCAGACGCGAAGCCGCGGCCAGACGCTGAAACATCTGCACCATACCTTGTGGCTCATAACCAGCCTTGAGCAGCATCTCGAAACCGACGCGGTCAGCTTCTTGCTCGGCCTGACGAGAAAAACCCAGCTGCCTATCCACGGCCGCTGCTTGTCCGAAAGCAGCCGCCCCCATAGCCAGATCACCACTGCCCGCCAGGGCCCCCAACAAGGCTCCGGCCAGAGCAGCAATCAGCAAATGGTTGCTTTGCGCACTTTGGGTAATACCGCGAGCCACGTGACGTTGCGCTACGTGGGCAATTTCGTGAGCCAGCACCGAGGCCAATTCGGACTCGGACTGTGAAGCCGTGAACAGCCCGCTATGAATACCGATATAGCCACCGGGCAAGGCGAAGGCGTTGATGCTGCTATCACGCAGGGCAAATACCGTCACTGGCTGCGCCATGGCAGGACCGTACTGGGCCAGATTGCGGCCCATATCCGTCAAATACTGATTGATATCCGGGTCCGAGACATAGTCGGGTGAACGCCTGCCCTGCTCCATGATGGCATTGCCCAAAGTCCGCTCCAAAGCCGGAGACAACTCGGCACCCGAAGCTGCTCCCATTGAAGGGATGCCCACAGGCTGCGCCTGCACAGGCAACACTGAACCGAAAGCCAGCGACAAAGCCAGACATAGAGAAAGCGCGGAACGGGCGGGTTTAAACTGCATGGATACTCCCGACAAAATCAATTGGCCCTGACCATCATAGCGCTTGTCCGCTTGCGAGATTCTGGCAAACGGTGACGCGCTGACAGGCGCATCAAGGTGCCCAAGGCATACAAAAGGCCAAACACTTCAACCAGACCGGCCAGCACCCACATAATCAGGCCACCCATGACCTGATCAGCCAGCGCATCCATACCCGGAATGGCACGACCGCATAAATCGAAAATCGGATAAAGGTCGTATTCAGTAAATGTGATGATGGCGCCCACAATCATCTGTGGCACCATCGTAATAACCGGCGAAAGTATACGCCCACCCACCGACAGCCGGGCCGGTGGTGAAGGCCGACGATCCAGAATCAGGTTCCAGTACATGATCCCGCTGATGACCACAGACCAGTTCATCAAACGGTACAAACGCCAGTCCAGCATGGAATAGAACTGCACCGTAGGCAGCATCCAGATCAGGACCAGGAAAACAAACAGAAAGGCGACCAATATCGGGTTGGTCAGGACAGCCTGAACACGTCGGCCACTGGGTCGGCGCAACCATTGAGCCAAAGCCCGCCGCCAGCTCAACGGCAGCCCCGCACGCAAGGTTTGACCGGGATAGGCACCCATCAGGAACAAGGGGCCCAGATGATGCAAGATCAAATGCTGGGCCCGATGGATGAAGAACATGCGCTCGGCGTAATAGTCCAGGCGCGTGTGCAAGGAAAGGTAGAGGAGAATCAGGCCAATCCAGAAGAAGGACTGGCGTAAAAGATTGGGGCGGTGTACTTGCCGCCCCCGGACGTACAAAGCGATGACCAGCAAGAAGGTCAAAAGCAGAACAGGAGAAAACTCCCAAGGTGTCAGCCAGTCGAGCAAGGACATAGCAGCGCCATCCGCAACAAATCCAGTTGCGGTTTAGTTTATAGCAATACGCTCCCGCCCTGCCCACTTCACATTCAGCACACCGGGATAATCCCGAATCAGTCGGGCACGCTGCATCAGTTCTGCACGCAGTTCAGGCGGGCAAGTCAAGGTCACGCACGCGGTATCGTGCGTATCGGAATGGTCTACCTGCACATTGGCCACGCGGATGCCTGCGGTATTCAGGTCCGAGTAAATACGACGCCGGATCTGGGCCAGATCGCCACGAGGGCAGACAACCGTCAAACGGGAGACGGACAAAGGGGCACGAGCACGCAGGGCAGAAGCCTGGATGCCGGCACGGCGCAAAAAGAGATCAAAAATACGCATACATTCCCCCTATTGCACATAAAAGTTGCAACACATCAGGATTCGGAAAGCCAAAGGCCTTCTAGAGAATGAAATGGCGGGGAATTTAAGGCAGCAGAACAGCCGCCTGAGACACCACGCCCTGAAACTTCCAGGACGCGGCAAGCTGTGAAGGAATCAGCGGGCCTGAACGCGCCTGGACATAGATAGGTCGAACATAGATCGACTAGCACTGTCGCCGGGGTCGGGATTCACCACACAGCTCCTATAAAACCAAAGAACCCGTATTGTAACGTGCGCAAGGCAGCGCCACAAGGGCAGCCCTGTGAAAAACCTTTACTTTACAAGGCACTTGATGTGTTTAATACACAGACAAATCCAGCCAGCCCATGTAGCGATAAAAGGCCATGATGATATGTACCAGCCAGAACAGGCTGATGTTGGCAAAGGCAACCGTAGACACCACTGCCGTCAACACACTGGGCCAGCCATGCTGATTATGCTGATCGCTTTGCGGGTTGTAGAGGGCGTCAAACTTTTCGGGGCTACGCAGCGCCAGAATGACGGCCTCGATAATCCCGGCACTGACAGGCAAGATCAGCAAATTGGGAAATAACGAATCCAGCCCCTGCTGAAACACCAGCGTTCCCAGAATGGCCAGGCCAGTAAACACCAAAGGGACATACCAAAAGCGTCTGCCCAGATAGCGATGGTGCGCACCCACCATACCTAATAAAAGAGACAGCCACGCGGCGGTGACTTTATGGCGAAAAGGTTTGGTCTGTTCAAATGACAAAGTCTGCTGAGACATGCAGGGCATCCAATCCGGGCTTGTGCTGCCAGCCATTGCGCACAGCTGTCATTTGCTTAAAGCCAATTTGACAGCCACCTTCCCGTACAATACCTGAATTACTTCCTTGCCGTCATGAGGTCCCCCATGAATGCCACCGACTACGACATCGCCATTTGTGGCGCCGGTCCCGTAGGCGCATCTTTGGCGCTAATGCTGGCTGCCCAGCACCCAAGCCCGTCACGCATTGCCGTTCTGGGGAAAAACTTCGATCTGGCCAGCACCGAACATGCTCAGGGCGATCCACGCACGCTGGCCCTCAATCACGGCAGCCGTCGTCTGATTCTGAATCAGCTCAAAGCCTGGCCCGAGCGTGCCGCCCTGATGCGCACCGTGCATGTTTCCCAAAAAGGACGCCTGGGTCGCTGTCTGATTCAGGCCGACGAACTGGGCGTACCTGACCTGGGCGCCGTGGTTCATTACGATGATTTGCTCTGGACCTTGCACGCCCGGCTCCGGGACAGCGGCGTTACGCTACTGCCCGCTCAGCAAGCCCGCACCCACTCCGCCCCCAAACAGATTCTGGTCGACCACGATGCGGGTCAGGCCACAGCCTTGATTGCCGTACAGTGTGATGGCGTCCGCCCTACCGGCGTGCGACGCGATTATGGTCAACATGCCTTGTTGACGACGGTGCGCGCCAGCCAGCCTCAAACCGGCTGGGCCTACGAGCGCTTCACCGAGCACGGCCCCTTTGCAGCTCTGCCCCACCCTGACGCTCCCGATCTATATGCCATCGTCTGGTGCAATAGCCCGGAACGCAGCCAATCCTTGGCCGAGCTGCCTGTTCAAGAGTTCCAGGCCGCCATGCTGCAAGCCTTTGGAGAGCGCCTGGGACATCTGGAGCTGGTGTCCAAGCGTCACATCTTCCCGCTTGCCTTTCATGCTGGCCCCAGTCGCTTGTCCGAACGCCTGCTGGCAGTAGGCAATGCCGCCCAGACCTTGCACCCGGTTGCCGGTCAGGGTCTGAACCTGGGCTTGCGTGATGTCGCACAATTGTCACAGTGTCTGGCCGCCTGGCAAGCTGATTGCAGCCAGAACCCCGATCCCTTTTTGGCCCGCTATGCCCGTTTGCGTCGCCCGGATCGCTGGTTGACCGCTGCCATCACCGACACCTTGCCGCGTCTGTTCGCCACCAGGAATCCATTGATCCAGCATGCATGTGGTCTGGGACTGTTGGCCATGGACACCCTGCCCTTCGCCCGGCAGCCATTTGCCCGGCAGCTGCTGCAAGGAATGCGCGCCTAGGCCCACCTGCGTTACAGGCCCCGATGCGGGGCCACCCCTTATTCTTCTTGTAAGTCCTTGCCCACGAACCCGTGTCGCAGGGTTAAAATCTTCCCCATGCGTATCGGCCCCTGGACCCTTCCTAACCCTATTTTCATTGCCCCCATGGCTGGAGTCACAGACAGACCTTACCGTCGTCTGTGCAAGACGCTGGGCGCCGGTTATGCCGTCTCGGAAATGGCCGCCAGCAACAAGCGCTTGTGGGACAGCGTGAAAACGTCACGACGTCTGAATCACGAGGGTGAAGCGGATCCGGTGGCTGTACAGATTGCCGGTTCCGACCCTGAAATGATGGCCGAAGCCGCTGTGTTCAATATCAGCAAAGGCGCTCGCATCATTGATATCAATATGGGTTGTCCGGCCAAAAAAGTGTGTAACGTGGCCTCGGGTTCCGCCCTCTTGCGTGACGAGCCACGCATCATTGAAATCCTTGAACACGTTGTCAAGGCATGTACTCCCTACCAGGTTCCGGTTACACTCAAGACCCGCACCGGCTGGGATGCGCAATCGCGCAATGCTGTTCGTATTGCCCGCTTGGCCGAGGATATCGGCATCGCCGCTTTGACTCTGCATGGCCGCACCCGCTGCGACTTCTACCAGGGCCACGCCGAATACGACACCATACGCGAAGTCAAAAACAGCCTCTCTATTCCGGTCATCGCCAATGGGGATATCGATAGTCCCGAAAAGGCAAAATTCGTACTAGAGTACACCGGAGCGGATGCCGTCATGATCGGTCGAGCCGCGCAAGGACGACCCTGGATTTTCCGGGAAATCCTGCATTACCTCGAACATGGCGAACATCGTGCAGCCCCCACCTTCGGCGAACTGCGCGATTGCATGATCGAACACCTGCAAGACCATTACGCTTTCTATGGGCAGCACACTGGAGTACGTACTGCCCGCAAGCATATAGGCTGGTATTTGTCGGATATGCCGGACTCCCGACACTGGCTGGACCAGATTAATCGTATCGAAAACTGTGCAGATCAATTAGAAGCCATTACTCACTGGTTTCAAGAATGCGACCTGGACCAGCCCTACCTGCAATAACAGACAGCTGTGTGGCTCTTTTGTATTTAAGTACTACGTATACCTTCAGAAAAAAATGTCAACGACCAACCCACTAGAACAGTCCGTACGTGAACGCCTCGAACGCTACTTCGCCGATCTGGGCGAATCCGAGCCACGCGATCTGTTGTCGATGGTCATCTCCTGCGTGGAACGGCCTGTCCTGCAAGTTGCCCTGGAGAAATCCGCGGGCAACCAATCCAAGGCCGCAGAAATGCTGGGCATCACGCGTAGTACTTTGCGCAAGAAGCTCAGTGCCCACAATCTGCAACCCTGATTCCTAACTCTCACGTCTCACCTTCCATGAAAATCCAGACAGCTCTTCTCTCTGTCTCCGACAAAACCGGTATTGTCGAATTTGCCCAAGCACTCGCCCAACGCGGAGTGCGGCTTTTATCCACTGGTGGCACCGCCAAGCTGCTGGCCCAAGCTGGCCTGACAGTTACCGAGGTGGCCCAGCACACCGGTTCGCCAGAAATTCTGGATGGCCGTGTCAAAACACTGCATCCAAAAATTCACGGTGGCCTGCTGGCGCGTCGCGACAGCGCCGAACATTTGAAGACTCTGGAAGAGCACGGCATTGACCGTATCGATCTGCTGGTCGTCAACCTCTACCCTTTCCGTGAAACCATTGCCAAGCCGGGTTGCACCTTTGCCGATGCGGTAGAGAACATTGATATTGGTGGCCCCGCCATGTTGCGCGCTGCTGCCAAGAACCACGGTACGCCTGAAGGCGGCGCCTGTGTGGTGATTGACCCTGTCGATTACGAACGCGTACTGGCTGATATGGATGGCCCTGCTGGTCACCCTTCTTACGGCCTGCGTCTGGAACTGGCCGCCAAGGTTTACGCCCACACCGCCGCTTACGACGGTGCTATTGCGGCTTACCTCACCAGCCTGGCTCAGGCCGAGCCTGCCCAGGACAGCGCCCCCGAAGTGAACACCTGGCCCAATGTGCTGACCATTCAGCTCAAACAGGAACAGACTCTGCGCTACGGCGAGAATCCGCACCAAAGCGCGGCTTTCTACACAGACGGCACCATTGGCGAAGGTCTGCTGGGTCGCTACAAGCAGCTACAGGGCAAGGAACTGTCCTACAACAATATTGCTGACGCCGATGCCGCGTGGGAATGTGTCCGCAGCTTTGACGCGGGCGCTTGCGTCATCGTCAAGCACGCCAATCCTTGCGGTGTAGCTCTGGGCGAAACCGCCGAGGAATCCTATCGCAAAGCGTTCCAAACTGACCCAACGTCGGCCTTTGGCGGCATTATTGCCTTCAACCGTGAAGTGGACGAAGCCGCTGCCCAGGCGATCAGCAGCCAGTTTGTAGAAGTGCTGCTGGCACCTTCCTACACGCAAGGTGCTCTGGACGTGTTTGCCGCGAAAAAGAACGTGCGCGTGCTGAGCATTCAGCCCGGTCAGGCTCACAACGCTTTCGACGTGAAACGTGTCGGCGGCGGCTGGTTGGTGCAAACGCCCGACACCTTCCGCGACAACACCGAAGCCTTCAAGGTCGTGACACAAGTACAGCCCACCGCCCAGCAAATGCAAGACATGCTGTTTGCCTGGAACGTGGCCAAGTACGTGAAATCGAACGCCATCGTGTTCTGCGGTCAAGGCATGACCCTGGGTGTAGGCGCTGGCCAGATGAGCCGTGTGGACTCTGCCCGCATCGCCTCCATCAAGGCTGAAAACGCTGGCTTGACCCTGCAGGGTTCGGCGGTTGCGTCCGACGCTTTCTTCCCCTTCCGTGATGGTCTGGATGTAGTTGCCGAAGCAGGCGCCACCTGCGTGATTCAACCCGGCGGCAGCGTGCGTGATGACGAAGTCATTGCCGCCGCCAACGAGCGTGGTATTGCCATGGTCTTGACCGGCACACGCCACTTCCGTCACTAATATGCGAATCCTGGGCATAGACCCTGGCTTGCGTCGCACTGGTTTCGGAGTGATCGACGCCCAGGGGCCCAGCTTGCGCTATGTGGCCAGCGGGACCATCGTGGTCCCGCCTGATCTGCCTCTGGCAGAGCGGCTAAAGCTGATTCTGACTCACATCACCGAGGTGATTGAGCAAAGCAAGCCCGATACCTCTGCCATCGAAAAAGTCTTTGTAAACAGCAACCCTGCCTCTACCCTTTTGCTGGGGCAGGCACGGGGCGCCGCTTTGTGTGCGTTGGCCGTAGGCGGCCTGGATGTACATGAATACACAGCGTTGCAGATCAAGAAAACCGTCACCGGCAGCGGCCATGCTGCCAAAGAACAAATCCAGCTGATGGTCCAGCGGCTCTTGCAGCTGAACGGCCTGCCCGCACCGGACTCGGCCGACGCCCTGGCCTGCGCCATCAGTCATGCTCATCACAGCAGTGTGGTGGGCGGCCTGCAAAAAAGCGGAGCCATCACCACCGGGCCGCGCCGTCGCATTCGCGCTGGCCGGATCTTGGGTTAACTCTCCAGAAGGAATGTCATGATAGGTCGCATCCGGGGTACCTTGATCGAAAAACAACCGCCTACCATCTGTGTGGATGTGGGTGGGGTCGGTTATGAAATCGATGTACCTATGAGTACGCTCTACCAAATGCCAGAGCTGGGCGCACAGGTCAATCTGTTCACCCATCTGGCTATTCGTGAAGATGCTCACGTGCTGTTTGGCTTTTCCAGCCTGAACGAGCGCAGCACCTTCAAGGCACTGATCAAAGTCACGGGCATTGGTGCCCGCACCGCCCTGTCCTTGCTCTCGGGCATGAGTGCAGAAGAACTGGCTGATGCCATTACGCGCCAGGAAACGTCCCGTCTGGTCAAGATTCCAGGCATAGGCAAGAAAACAGCCGAGCGTCTTTTGCTGGAGTTGCGTGGCAAGCTGGGTGCAGACCTGGGCAGCGGCGGTACAGTCAGCGCCGTTCCCAATAGCCGTGATGATGTGCTGCACGCTTTGGAAGCATTGGGCTACTCCAACAAAGAAGCCAGTGTTGCTGTCAAAGCCTTGCCGGATGATATTGATGTGTCAGAAGGGATCAAACAGGCGTTGAAATCGCTGTCACGCGCTTGATACCAAGCTGCGATGTATAAGAAGCCGGGTCGCTCAGATGAACGACCCGGCTTTTTTAAACTATTCCATTTATCAAGCGAGCAGACGCCCCAAGGCGGATACATCCACATTCCCGCCACTGATCAGTACGCCAACCTTGCGGCCTTGCAAATCACCCTGACGCATTACCGCCGCGGCACCCAAGCAACCTGTAGGCTCCACAACCATCTTCATGCGTTCTGCAAAGAAACGCATGGCCTGAACCAGCTCGGTATCAGGCACCGTCAAAATATCTGTAATCATGCTGCGAATCAGCTCGAACGTCATGGGTGCCAAAGCTTGGGTCAGCGCCCCATCAGCAATCGATGCAGGCGGAGCAATCTTGACGATCTCCCCACTACGCAGGGACTGCTGGGCATCATCCCCAGCCTGCGGCTCAACACCAAAGACTTCACAAGCCGGTGCCATGGCCTTGGCGGCCAGCAAGCAGCCCGACAGCAAGCCACCGCCCCCTAATGGAACATAGAACTGCTGCAAGTCCGGCACGTCCTGAAACAGCTCCAGTGCCGCTGTCCCCTGCCCCGCGATCACATCAGGATGCGCAAAGGGAGGAATCAAGGTCAGCCCTTCACGCTCGACCAGCTCTTGGGCAATTTGGGCACGATCTTGGGTCAAGCGATCGTACTCGATCACTTTGGCACCGTAGCCACGCGTTGCCGCCAATTTGGCAGCCGGAGCATCCGAATTCATGATGATGGTGGCCGGTATCCCCAAGAGCTTGGCCGACAGGGCCACAGCTTGCGCATGATTGCCCGAGGAAAAAGCGACGACCCCTGCTTTCTTCTGCTGCTCGTTCAACTGCGCCAGCGCATTGAACCCACCGCGAAACTTGAAAGCACCAATACGCTGAAAGTTCTCGCACTTGAAGTAGACTTCGCCATTCAGGCGCTCGTTCAAGGTTGCGGAAGTCAAGACCGGTGTGCGGTGTGCCACAGGCGCCAAGCGTTCAGCGGCGGCTACAACATCAGCAAAATCAGGTAATTCCAGGGACATGGCTAAAATCTCGATTAAAAACTCCAACCCACATTATGCGCGATGCCATGCGAAGCAGCCTAGCGCTGGCCGGACAAATCCAGCCTGGCTGCTACGGATGACCGATTTGCCCACGCATTCCATGCACACTGCCATGTGCCCTGATACTCAGGCGGTGGGTGCTTGGTGTACCATACTGTATATTCAATCAGCGTAGTCATCATGGCCATACATTCCGATTCGCTCTCCAGCCTGCCTTCTGAACAGCGCATCATTACGCCCAAACCCTTGTCACCCAACGAAGAGTCCATCGAACGCGCCTTGCGACCCAAGATGCTGGAGGACTATGTCGGGCAAGCTCGGGCGCGCGAACAGCTGGAAATCTTTATTGCGGCTGCTCGCCAACGCCAGGAAGCGCTGGACCACGTCTTGCTGTTTGGCCCTCCCGGTTTGGGTAAAACCACGCTGGCCCACATCATTGCCCATGAAATGGGCGTGAACCTGCGCCAGACTTCCGGCCCCGTGCTGGAGCGCCCCGGTGATCTGGCCGCCTTGCTGACAAACCTGGAACCTAACGACGTCCTGTTTATTGACGAGATCCATCGCCTGTCTCCCGTCGTCGAAGAAATTCTGTATCCGGCACTGGAAGACTTTCAAATTGACATCCTGATTGGCGAAGGCCCGGCAGCACGCAGCGTCAAACTGGATTTGCAGCCCTTCACCCTGGTCGGTGCCACGACTCGTGCCGGCATGTTGACCAACCCCTTGCGTGACCGTTTTGGCATTGTGTCCCGTCTGGAGTTTTATGACGTCAAAGACCTGACGCATATCGTGGCGCGCAGTGCCGGGTTACTGAATGTCAGCACGACGGATGAAGGCACCTACGAAATTGCCCGCCGCTCGCGTGGCACCCCGCGTATTGCCAACCGACTTCTGCGCCGAGTACGCGATTACGCCGAAGTCAAAACCGGCGGCATCATCCATACCGAATGCGCACAGGCTGCCCTGTCCATGCTGGAAGTGGATCCACAAGGCCTGGATTTGATGGACAGAAAATTGCTGGAGGCCATCGTGCATAAATTCGACGGTGGCCCGGTTGGGGTAGACAGCCTGGCGGCTGCCATTGGTGAAGAACGCGACACGATCGAAGATGTGATCGAACCCTATCTGATCCAGCATGGCTTTTTGCAACGCACCCCAAGAGGCCGCATTGCTACCCTGAACACCTGGCGTCACCTGGGGCTCACGCCGCCACGCAACACGCAGGGTCAGGATCTGTTCGACGCAGAATAAGCGCTTAGCCCCGGCGAGCCCAGGGGCGGAACACCAACAGCAAGGTAATCGCAATCGACACGGCGGCAGCCAGCAGCAAGGCTGTCAGCCAATGTAAATGCGTGAAGGTCAACGCCAGCGTGGTGCAAAACCCTGCCAGACTGCCTGTTCCCCACAAGGCCGAACGCAAAGTCGCGACCAAGCTGGCTGCACCCAAGGTTTGGTGAATGGTCACAGCGACCACGGTATAGCCAATGGGAAAAGCCATGATCAGCCCCGACAAGCTCGGCCCCAGCAAAGAGCTGCTGGTGGTCACGATAGCAACCAGAAGTCCTGCCAAGGCCCCTCTGAATATCAGCAAGCCCCAACCCGCTTTTGCTTTGCTGGTCCCTTTCATGCCGGCCAGACGACGCGACACGCGCAAACTGAACGCAGTCACAGCAATAAACAAAGCCAGCCCCAACACAGGTTGCACGGGCATGAAGGACAAGAGCAAGGCGGCCACCGCCCAACCAGCGACCGCACACAATAAGGTACGCCAAGGCGACAAGGTGGGAGCACAAAGAATGATGAGCAGCAAAAACAGCTGAGTCGCACTAAGCGAATACACGGCATAGGTTGCCGCCTGCTGCACATAATCGGCGGGGAACTGCTGGGACAGAAAATAGAAGCCGGGGCCCAACACCATGGGCAAACCCGCCAGAGCACCACCAATCAATGGGCCAAATGCGCCCACTGACCACGACACCAGAACAACAACCAAAGCGGTGGCGGCCATGCGGACTGCCAAGGCAGACCACGCCACATCAAGAAAAGCAGTTTCCACGACGGTATCTCGCGGTGAAACCAGGTATCCAGAGCAGCCTGACTCAGCGCTAGTAAAGACGCTGGAGCCAGGCGGCTTCTGTCATCCTTAGCTCACCACACTCCAGTCCAGGGCTTGACCGGCAGCCAGAGGAATCAATGGCTCACCGGCCATCTCCACAGACTCGGGGATCGTGAACTGGCTGCGCTGCAAGGTCATTGTTCCTTCATTGACGGGCAGGCCGTAGAAAGCAGGGCCATTCAAGCTGGCAAAGGCTTCCAGGCGATCCAGACGGCCAGCCTTGTCAAAAGCCGATGCGTACAGCTCCATCGCGTGCAGTGCGGTATAACAGCCCGCACAGCCACAACTTTGTTCTTTGCGGCTACGCGAGTGTGGTGCACTGTCTGTACCCAGGAAGAAACGATTGCTGTCGCTGGTGGCAGCATCAACCAGAGCCTGGCGATGCTTCTCGCGCTTCAAGACAGGCAAACAGTACCAGTGTGGCTGCAAACCGCCTTGGAACAAAGCATTACGGTTATAGAGCAAGTGATGGGCGGTGATGGTTGCGGCAACCGGGCCTTCCGCCTGGCTCACATAGGCAGCGCCCTCTGCCGTGGTCAGGTGCTCAAACACCACTTTCAGTTCGGGGAAAGCCTTGCGCATGGGGATCATCACACGCTCGATGAATACGGCTTCCCGGTCGAACAAGTCGATGCTGGGGTCTGTGACCTCTCCGTGCATCAGCAAAGGCATACCCGATTCCTGCATCTGAGCCAGCACCTTGGAACAGTTCTTCAACAAATCTGTCACGCCCGCGTCGGAGTTGGTGGTGGCACCGGCAGGATACAGCTTGACGCCATGCACAACTCCGCTTTCCTTGGCGCGGACAATTTCCTCTGGCTGAGTATTGTCGGTCAGGTACAAGGTCATCAAAGGCTCAAACTTGCCTGCGTACTCAGTTTTGGCCAAAGCGGTCAGGATACGCTCGCGGTAAGCCAGAGCCTGTGCCGTTGCGGTAACGGGCGGCGTCAGGTTGGGCATGACGATAGCCCGGTCAAATTGTGCCGCGGTATGGCCCAAGACCGATTCCAACACAGCGCCATCGCGCAGGTGCAAATGCCAATCATCAGGACGACGAATGACCAGGGTATCCACAGTAGGGCTCATATCTTTACTCAATATCAAACAAAGGCCCGTGCTTTGAACCGTCAATAAAGCAACAGGTGCCACAATTGCCTTTCAGTAGGCCGAATCCATCATTATGCTACAGCTACCTGTGCTGCGCATGATTGGCACGGGAATCCCGAACCCAAATCCATAGTGCGTTGCAGCAGCCTGTAAACACTGGAAAATCTGCTTACAGACCCGCAAAGCTCTTGCTCACAAAGGACTTGGACGTATCGGGAGTATCACGGTATGCTGACAGACAAGTCGTGCCCTAGCGCATAACCCGCCCCTTCAACTCGTTTCTCAGGAGTTCCGTTCATGGCCAGCACTGAAAAAAAGCCTGCTACCCGCAAACCCAATGCAGCCTTCATGAAACCACTCACTCCTAGCCCAACACTGGCTGCGGTGATTGGCTCTGGCGCGCTGCCGCGTACTGAAGTTACGAAGAAAATCTGGGAATACATCAAGAAACACGATCTCCAGGATCCCAAGAACCGTCGCAACATCAATGCCGACGCCAAGCTGCGCCCCTTGTTCGGCAAGGACCAGGTCTCCATGTTTGAACTGACCAAGCTGGTCAGCGCTCACCTGAAATAAGCACGGGGTGCCCAGGCACCTCTGGCAATATCGGGCCGCGCCGCTGAGCTTTCAGCCGCGGCCCTTTTTTCATTTGGCGGCATCAAGTCCGCTGCTTTCTCGTCTTCATGTCGATTTCATTCTCTACCCCACCCGCTCAACCCCCACGCGCCTTGTGCTGGCTACGCCGTGATCTACGTTTGCACGATCATGCTGCCTTGCACCATGCCTTGAAAAGTGGTTTGCCTGTAGCCTGTGTGTTTGTCTTTGACAGCACCATCCTGCAATCCTTACCCGCCAATGATGTCCGACTGGCTTTTATCTACGACAGCCTGCTACAGGTTCAGGAGCAGCTGCGTCAAAATGGCAGTGATCTGATCACGGTTTATGGGGACCCTGTACAGAAAATTCCAGAATTGGCGATCAGCTTGAATGCAAAAACCGTCTATACAAACGAGGACTACGAGCCTGCGGCCATCACGCGGGATCGGGCTGTCAGCCATGCTCTATCCTCACAAGGCATGGAACTGCAGCTATTCAAGGACCAGGTGATCTTTGCGCAGGATGAAATCCTGACCCAACAGAAGCAGCCCTACACGGTTTTTACGCCCTACAAGCGCAATTGGCTGGCGCGTATCCAATCTGAACATGTGCAAGCATACGACTGCTCGCAAGGCCAATGGGCCGCGCTGCCCGAGCAAGCCTTGCCTGGCTTGGAGCAACTGGGCTTTCAAGACGAGTCTCGCGCAAAACTGCTGAACCCCGCCGGTTGGCAAGGCGCCCAAACTTTGCTGGAAGAATTCGAACCCAGAATCCACGCTTACCAGGAGCGCCGAGACTTTCCAGCCAAACGAGGGGTTTCCTATCTGGCCCCCCATCTGCGCTTTGGAACCCTCTCGATCCGCCAGGCGGTATCTTTAGCTTGGCCCAGCGACTCCGAGGGCGCAGCAACATGGCTGAGCGAATTGATCTGGCGCGAGTTCTATCAGCAGTTCCTGTGGCACCACCCTGAAACGGCCTCAGAGAGCTTCAAGCCCGCCTACAAGGATCTGCCCTTCCCTAATCGCGAAGACTGGTTCCAGGCCTGGAAAGAAGGCCAGACCGGCTACCCGATTGTGGATGCCGCCATGCGTCAATTGAACCAGTCAGGCTATATGCACAACCGGCTCCGTATGATCAGCGCTTCCTTTCTGGTGAAAGACTTGCTGATAGACTGGCGTTGGGGTGAACAATATTTCGCTCAGAAGCTGCTTGATTACGATATGGCTTCCAATGTGGGAGGCTGGCAATGGGCCGCTTCTACCGGATGTGATGCGCAGCCTTACTTTCGCATCTTTAATCCCATCACCCAATCGCGTAAATTTGATCCAGAGGGGCAATTCATACGACGCTATGTCCCTGAGCTTGCGTCCCTGGACAAGCAGGCCGTGCATGCCCCCTGGCAGGCCAAGCAGCTTCCTATCGAATTCAGGCTGGGACAGGATTACCCGGCCCCCATCGTGGATCACGACACACAACGGCATCTTGCTTTGGCGCTATTCAAGCAAGCAGGAGAGCAAGAGCAAACGGATTGAAATACCTTAAGGATATTTATGTCAGACAGCTCCCGACCACCACCTCCAGCCAGTACCCCGGTATTACTGCAAAACCTGCAAACCGCTCATCCTCAAGCACAAGTGGCTATCCTTGATTTCGGCTCCGATCACGCCGAAATAAGCATGGCTCATAAAGGTGTCCCTGTTCATACCGAGCACTTCCCGGAACTTAGTGGGGTCCAGCTCTTGGCAAGCTGTTTCGCAGACTCCAGCTCGCGCGCAGCGCAGTTGGAACATGCTATCGAGGTCGTGGAAGACGCGATCATGCCAGCCAGCCTGGATCTGCGTCAGTTCATGGTGTTTGCCGCTGGGGAGTTTGCTGAAGAGCTTGGCGTCTGGCTCACAGAAGCCCAAGGCAGCGAGCAGCACACTCTTAATCGGGACATGATTGACGACCTGTTCACCCTGTATGCAGCAGCCAGCCAAGGAGCGGTCAGCCTGAAAATGATCAACGCGGGCTCTTTGGAAAATATCCATCAGCTGGTCAATAATCAAAACCTGGGTATTTACCTCTTGCTGCTGCGTGAGTGCCTGCATCATATGCATGTCGAACAGATCCACCTGCTGGCACCTTAAAGTCTTCCTCAACAGGGATAAGCGAAACGCACCGACCAAGGGCCTGAACCGGGGTGCATAGCCAAGCAGATGCTGGCCAAATCTGAGCAAGCCCAAGCAAAGCAACATCAAATAAAAAAAGGTGCTCATCTGAGCACCTTTTAAATATTTCTTTCTGGGCTACGCCAGAACACTACTGAAATGGGATCGCGTTAGTAGTCGTGGCCCAGAGCCTGGCCACCTGCCAAAGCCAACCAGCCTTTAATCAGACGGTGGATGATCCATACCATGGCTACCAGAGCGGTTACCCAACCAATAAAGATGGTCGTCAGCAAAGCGCTCAACACCACCCACAACAGTCCCCACCAGAAAGTCTTGATGACCCAATCCAGATGGCTGGCATAAATAGTGCCCGATGCATCACCGCGTTTGACGTAAGCCAGAATCACAGCTGCTACAGCTGCAGCACCGAAGATACCTGCACTGATCATAGCCAAAGAAAACAAGCCATAGCAGATGTGCGTAATCTTGCGCAGCGACAAGCCTGGTTCAAGCTCGGGGCTAATGGGCTGATTCATTCGGTTCTCCTGAAACAAGCATTAACAATAACTATACCGAACTATTTTACCCATACTTTGAGCATTAACCGTATGACAGTGGCAGAGCTACCACCATCCAGGTAGAAGAAGCGGCGTATGAAACGCCGCTTCTATGATCCAGTCACGTTCTATGCAGTTACCGAAGAAACAAACGCTATGCAGGCCACTCATAGAACAGGCACCGCGCATGCCGATTAGAGTCACTACCCGGGGCAATCGGCAGCATAAACAGCAGCAGCAGCAGCAGCAGCAGAAGAAGAAGAAGAAGAAGAAGAAGAAGAGGTGGTCTGTCGCCGCGTCTCAACAACAAACCGTCAGTACAGCAAGAGTAGAACGACCGACCAGCCTACAGGTAAGCAGCGACGGATTGAACGTCAATTTTCTTGTGCAGGGGCAAGATGCCAGAACCGACCTACTAGGCTTAGGCCAAACGGCGTCGGTAAGAACACGGAATATAAACAGCCCGGAACGGGCCAGGAGGGGTGGC
>NZ_JBKQGX010000021.1:0-60320 GCF_050487245.1 Alcaligenes sp. Me129 | reverse complement strand
AGTATATAGTTTATTCTTAAATTAAATAGATAATGGTTTTCCCTATAATTTATTTGCTTTAATATCAATCTATTATCTAAAAACAAAATAATATACTTTTACTTTAAAATGACAGAATTCAGAGACAGATTAAGCTGGGATACGGCACAGGGCCAGATTTTGGACGACGATCGGCGCTACTTGATGATGCGTGTCGACGTGTTGATGGGGCTGTTTCGCCGGCTAGATGAACCCGCCCGAACACAGGCGCTAGATGCATTGGGGCAGGCCGTAATGGAACAAGGTGGTTTGTCAGCCAAGGCGTATTGGGAAGCCATCAATCACGACCCGCAGGCCTTGCTGCACAGCATTGCCGATATCTCGGCTCAGCTGGGTTGGGGGAACTGGGACATTCAAACAAAGGCCACGGGAGCCTTGCAGGTCCGCGTGAAAAACAGTCCCTTTGCATGGGGGTTTGGCCCCCATGATCGGCCCCTGTGCCGCCCTATCGTTGGTATGCTTACAGCCGTCGGCCAACTGATCTACGATCAGCACGTCCAGGTGCAGGAAACACACTGCTGCGCACAGGGATTTCATGCCGACTGCCTGTTCACCGTCTTGCCCAAAACCAATGAATAAAAACCAGCCTGCCGCCCCCAAACTGAACATACGCCAGCAGGTCTACAAACACCTGCGCAGCCGCATGCGCAGTGGCGACATCAGCTATGACGACCGTCTGGTCGACCATGAAATTGCTGCTGAACTGCAAGTCTCGCGCATGCCTGTGCGCGAAGCCTTGCTGCAACTGACCAACGAAGGATTGCTGGAGGGCACCTCGCGCGGCTTCATGCTGCGGCGCTTTACTCCGGCCGATATTGCGCAGATTTTTGAAATACGCATGTTGCTGGAACCCGAAGCAGCCGCCGCCGCCTGCTTGCAGGCCAATCTGGAAGGGTTGGCCTTGATGAACAAGGCTGCCAATGCCTCAGAAAAAGCCCATGCCGCCGCCGACCCCATGCAGTACATGATTGCCAACGATGCGTTTCGGGAAAGCTGGATTTCGCTATGCCCCAACCCGCACTTGAGCACCATGATTTTTCGTCTGAGTGACCACGTGGAAGCGGTGCGTCTGGCTACCTTGCGCGACACGCGCTATCGGGAGCTTTCCATGCAGGCCACCCGAGCCATCCTGCAATCTTTTCTGGACAAGGACCCAGAACAGGCACGCGAGCATGTACGCACGAATCTGCGCCATGCGTCCATGAGCTATTACGCGACACTGGATGAAATGCTGGAGCGTCAGACCGGCTAGGGATCGTGCCGCTGCCGGTGTCTGCCCGGTGATCAGGGCTGTGCTTTCTGATCCACAGCCGTTGCAATGGCCTTGCCAATCGTGGCGATGGCCGCATTGCGCTCTTCCATGGAAGCCTTGGTTTCCGTGATGTAGACGGCAACCACCAGCGGCGCACGTCCAGGGGGCCACATCACCGCCACGACACCGCGTGTGCCGTAAGCCGCTGCCCCGGTTCGGTCTGCCACCGTCCAGCTTTCCGGGACGCCAGCCCGCAGCAAAGGCCCACCCACTTCGTTATGGCGCAGCCAGTCAATCAAGCGATCACGATCTGGGGCTTTAAGCGCATCGCCCAAAACCAGACTCTGCAAGGTATGCACCATGGCTTGCGGGGTTGTTGTATCCCGTGGATCACCAGGCGTAGCTTCATTCAAGCTGGGCTCGTTGCGATCCAGACGCGTCACCGTGTCACCCACGCTGCGTAGAAAGGACGTGATCGCTTCAGGCCCGCCCAGCATCTCCAGAACCCCATTGGCCGCAGTATTGTCGCTGTTGCGCATCGTGATCGCACACAATTGCGACGCTGCCACATATTGTCCTATCAGGTTTTCTGTCGTCGGGGCGTAAGATTGAATAGCCTCTTCCTTGACCAGCCAGGCGGTCTTCATGGCACCCGGCCCTCGGGCCAACAACGCCGCGCAGATCAAGGCCTTGCTGGTACTGGCCATAGGGAAGCGTTCATCGGCACGGTATTGCCACAACTGCCCATCTGTCGTATCCAGTACAGCCAGTCCGACACGGGCCTGCAAGGATTGTTCGACCGCTTGTGCGGCCTGAGCCACAGGATGCGTTTGCGCTCCAAGCGCATGGAACGGCAGGCTCGCCACGAGCAAGGTCGCTGCCAGTTGTTTCAGTCTCTGTGCGCTCATCGGCCCATCCTTTGCATAAGGGGTAAAACACGGAAAAGCCTGGCTGCAACCCTGACGACAAGCGACGCGAATCGTTTGGGTGAGGCGCTTGCCATCAAGGCTCGATCCGACGCTGTTTCTCTTGTTTCGCGCTACCAACCGCAGGGACTTCCAACTCTTTGAGCTGGGGATCATCCATCTTGCCTGTTACCGCATACGTGACAGACAGGTGACTGCTCATCGGAATCTGCATCAGCCACTGTGTCAGCAAGGCCCCAACTCCCACCATCGGGTTGACAGTAAAGTACGCTGCAATCGCCGCACCGCTCATATCCAGATTCGGGTCTACCACCGCAATCAAATCCAGCGTCTCATCCCGGATATCAATCCAGCCTTTCAGGCTGATCGCCCCTGCCGGCCCCTTGATCTGATAATTATCCAGCTCCAGCTTGCCCTGCGACAGATTCATGCGCCCGGTCAGGCTATCGAACGCAAAGCCTTGTTTCACCGCCCCAAACAAATCCAGATCCAGACGGCTCAAGCGCGAGATGGACTGCAAGCTAAGCAGTTCCAGCAATTTGGCCGAACGCGACTTCAGGCTGATAAAGCGCCCTTTGCGCAAATCCACATTGAACTGGCCACGGATGTTGCGCTTGTCAAAAGACCAGGGGAAGTCGCTCCAGAACAAGGCCGCCTGTACCGTGCCGTCACCATCCTTGATGGACTCGGTCAGCAAGCCACTGACATCCACAAACTGTCCCAAATTGCTTACCTGGCTGTTTGCCACCAACTCCAGGCCACGCTGCGGCCCACTCAATGCCAACGAGCCGTAACCATTCAGCTGCATACCCTGGGCATTCAGAGAAATGTTTTCCAACGTCCACTTTTGTCCCTTTCCAGCGGGCTTGCCCTTGGCTTCCAGCTTGCCAAAGCGAACACCCTGAATCTGCAAATCATCCACCTTGAACGAGATCGCGGGCAAACGCAGGTCGTCATTCATGGGCAAGTCGGCGTCGGGCCAAGCCCAATCAGGCCTGCCACTGTCAATGTACAGATGGGAGAAGTTTGCATTGAACATGCCGGTGTAGCGGCCATCTTGATGCTGCGCCTGCAAACGCCCTTCGGCCTGCTTGGCCTTCATGCTTAGAAACAGTCTGCCAGCGGCATCTTCCGTGCTTTCCATTTCCAGCTGGTCCAGCAGTTGCCCTCGGAAAAACGCCTGATCCGCTTTCAGACGCACCCGCTCCAGCAAAGGCAGCAAGGGGCGGGCCGAAGGAGGTAAGGGACTGCCATCCAGATTCTGGCCAAACTCCCCCACCACCCTTTCCCAGGCATCCAGGTCCATACGGTCATAGCGACTATGTAATTCAAAACCGCGTTGAGGCCAATTCACCAATCCCGGTGTTCCCATGCTGCCACTTTGAAAGTAGCTGCCATCACGGGAACCTTGAGCATGCAGCAGGTTCAGCAAAAAGCTCTGTCTGTCCTCCAGGCTGATTTGCAAACGGTCCATCTTGGCGGCGGAATCGCTACTCCAATCCGCCTTCAGTTTGGCCGCACGCTCGGCAGGCTTGTGGAAAGGTTCAGGCAAATTCAGTGCCAAACCTGTCAGGTTCGACTCGGCCCCAAAAGAAAAAGCGCCCTTGGCGTCCAGCTTCATCAACACGCTATAAGGTGTCTGACCCTGCAAACGCTGCAAGCCCTTCAACTCCAGGTATTGCTCCAGGCCTTTGGCCGTCAGCACACCATTCAGGCGTAAACCGGGTTTGCCGGGCTCCAGCACACCGCTGATCTGGGTGTCGCCACCCAGCATCTTGCCCGTCAAGGTTTGGGCACTGACGCCTTTTTCACTAAAGGCCAGCTCACCTTTCAACGCTGTAAACGAAGGGGCTTCAGGCATGTACTGAAACTCGCCATTGTTCATCTGGATTTGGCCCTGTACCTGGGCATCATCAGCATTATCCAAAGGAATCTGCAACTTGACCGGTACGGTCCAATCCCCTTTGACACGGCTGTCGGCCAGCAAGCCATCCAGCAAGGCATTCAAGGGGGATTGATGCACCAGGGCCAGATAACTGGTCGCCGGTGCCTGGGACAGACCTTCCAGCTTCAGAAAGCTGTTTTGCTCCAAGGAGGTAATGTGGGTCTGAATATCGCGCAGCACGATATCCTGCTGCTTGGCAATCGGCATGCGCGCCTGCTGAGCCACAATATCCAGATTGTCGTTATGCATGCGTATGCTGCCCTGCACGCCTTCCAAACGCGGCCAGGCCAACCGCTTGGGACGGGCGGGCTGATAATCCACAATTCCCTGATCCAAAGCCCCCGCCACTTCAAAGCTGCCATCCTCCGGACTCAAGCCATACGGGAAGGTATCCAGGCCGCCTTGCAGACGGATTGTCCCGTCTCGTACCGCCCCCTGCACCAGTCCGGCTTGCATCCATTCACGCGCCAGAGGATTGACCGTCAATGGCAGGTAATTCACCAAAGCCGCCAGATTCAGGTGTTTGAACTGCCCCTGCCAGTCAGCCACACCGGCCTCGAACGTGGCATCCTCGCGCCAGCTACCTGTCAACTGTGCATCCAGATCAGGATTACGCAAAGCCAGATTCATTTTGCTGACGCTCAGTCTGGCCTGCTCATCCCGGTGGACGGTGCCTTGAGCATTGAGCTGATCCACAGCCAAATACTGAGCAAACAAATCCGGCACACGCAGACCAAAACTGTTCATCGACAAGGCCCACTGCACATCGCCACTTTGCTTGCCTTGGGCCAGCGCCTGCATATCATTCAGCCCCCCCGCCAGTTCCAGATTGGCTTGCTGCAGTTGCAGGCGATCATCGCTATCGGTGAGCACCGCCACATCACGCAACTGGGCGGCCATCTGCATCTGTACGGTCTGGGCCGCTTTAGGCTGAGTGGCTTGAGCGCGCACATCGACCCAGCCCTTGTCCAGGGCCACAGGCACATCCAGCCACGGGCGCAGCGCAGGAGCATCCACCCCTTTAGCCTGAACCGTCAGTTCCCAGGGCAGGTCCATCACATCCACATTCTCGGGCAGACGACGCTTGCCCTGCACACGCAAGGCCAAAGCCAGGGACTCGCCCAAATTGGCGGGCAAGGCGGTAGCCAGACTGACCTCGTGCCAGCCCTGCCTGTAGCCGATCTGCAATTCAATCGAAGGCAGACTCAAGACAGGCGCGCCACGCAGATCATCCTGCCATTGCAAGGACGTACCTTGAATGCGAATGCCGCGCTGCTCCAGCAACCAGCGAACCGGTCCTTGCCAGGCTTCGGGTTCGGACGGGGCACTCTCATCATTCAGATCCAGCACCTGACCCATCACCAGAATCTGACCCTGGGGGTCGCGCCGCACCGGGATCGTCAAACCTTGCACATCCAGCTGGCGCAATTGCAGCGAGCCGCTGAACAAGGACTTCCAGCTGATATCGGCTTGCAGTTTGGGCAGCTGCAACATGGGCTCCTGCCCAGGTTCTGCCAGCGACAGGTTTGTCACGGAAAGATGGGGATTCCAGCCCTGCCAGTCGCCTTTTAATTCTTGGATCTGGACTTGCAGGCCGGTTTGCTCACTGATTTTCTGCACCAGATAGGGACGCAGATTGTCCAGTTGCGGCACGAGCAAGTAACGTAGCCCGACAAGGCCTAGCATCAGCGCAAAATAGAGCACTAGCGCCAGTCGCACAAGCCCTCGAACTACCATGCAATCAATTCCCGAGTATAGTTAGATGCGGTCATTTCCGGCCTAGTCAGACAAGTCATTTCACTTGTCGTTCCCCTTATCCGAAAAGCCTCTTATCGTATGAGCCAGTCCATTATATTGAAGCCCGTGATGCAATGGTCCGGCCCCTTGCGTCGAAAAGTAAACGCTCAGCCGCAATTTGGAGCGTGGCTGGAAGAGCAAGCCCAACACCCTGTCACCCCCGCATTGATTACGCAATGGTATAGGACTTTGCTGCCCGAGCCCGATAATGATCGTCTGGCACAAGTGCGCCAGGCCTTGCGCCAACTGCGCGAACGGGTCTTTCTGGTGCTGATGATCCGCGATATCAATGGCTTGGCGCCACTGGAAGAAGTCATGCAGGCCATGAGCAGCCTGGCTGATCTGGCCGTGGCGCAAGCCTATGAGACCGTGACCCGGCAACTGGCTGACGTACACGGTATTCCTAGAAACTCGGAAACCGGCCTGCCCCAAGAGATGATTATTTTGGGTATGGGCAAGCTGGGCGGGGGGGAATTAAACGTTTCCTCGGACATTGACCTGATCATGCTCTACGACGAGGACGGCGAAACCGAGGGTCGCCGCCCCCTGAGCTATCACGAGTTTTACGGCAAAGTGACCCAGCGCATGATGCCCGTGCTGTCTGATACTGACGCCTTCGGCCAGGTGTTTCGCACCGACTTGCGCCTGCGCCCGGACGGTGATTCGGGACCGCTGGCCTGGAGCATGCAGGCCCTGGAAAACTATCTGGTCAATCAAGGCCGGGAGTGGGAACGCTATGCCTGGATCAAGGCGCGCCCCATCAAGGCCCAGGCCTTTGAAGGCAGCCGTAGCGCCGGCGATATACATCACTTCGAAGCGCTGCGTACCCCTTTTGTGTATCGCAAGTATTTTGACTTTGATGCCCTGTCCGCCCTGCGCGGCCTGCGCGAGCGCATCCGTCAGGACTGGACACGCCGCGCCCTGAACCGCAATGGCGTGGAGACCTGGCACAACATCAAGCTGGGGGATGGCGGGATTCGAGAAATTGAGTTTGTGGTCCAGCTCAATCAACTGATACGCGGTGGACGGCAACCTTCCCTGCAAACCACCAGCCTGCACAAGGCTCTGCGCGGTCAATGCGCGGCCGGTCTGCTGGACCAGGAGGTCTGCGACAAGCTGCTGGCCGCCTATACTTTCTTGCGACGTGTCGAACACCGCTTGCAGTACCGCGAAGACGAACAAACCCATTTGCTGCCCCAGGACGAGGAACTGCGCACCGAGCTGGCCGCCACCTTGGGCCTGAGCCTGCCCGACTTCGCTGAACAGTTAGGCCAGCACAGAAAGTTTGTGTCGCATACCTTCCGCAATGCCTTCCGTCTCGCTGGTATGGGGGAAGAAGCCAGTACCGAGCCTCCTGTAGCGGCAGCCCCCACCCTCGAAGTCAACAGCGCCGAGCAAGATCAGGCTTTGCAGGAACGCATCGAACAATTACGTCAGGCCCTTTTGAACAGCCATCGCCTGCGCAGCCTGCCCAATGCCAGCCTGGATCGCGTACAACGCTTGATCCCCTTGGCTGAGGACTACGCCTACCGCTCCGAAAACCCGGAAATGACAGCGACACGGCTCTTTAACCTGATCGAGCTGATCGCCCAACGCAGTGCTTATCTGGCTTTGCTGGCTGAATACCCCGATACGCTGGCCCGCGTCGCCCGTATTGTCTCGGCCAGCCCTTGGGCCGCCCAGTATCTGGCTCAGTACCCGCTCCTGCTGGACAGCCTGATCGAATGGCATTCGCTAATGGAAATTCCGGACTTTGCGGCCCTGTCCGAGCAAATGTGCCGCGACCTGGACGCCTGCCGTCTGCCCGATGGCCAGGCCGATGTCGAACAGCAAATGAACATGATGCGCGACTGGCAGCACCAGATCACCTTCCAATTACTGGCTCAGGACCTGGAAGGCGTGCTGACGGTGGAAGCCTTGGCCGACCAGCTCTCGGCCCTGGCCGACATGATGCTGGCCGAGACGCTGGAGCGTACCTGGCCTCTGACGCGCCCCCGCAGTCTGGGCCCTGAACACGACACCCCGCCCCGCTTTGCCGTCATCGCCTACGGCAAGCTGGGCGGCAAGGAAATTGGCTACGCCTCGGACCTGGATCTGGTGTTTCTCTATGACGACCCCAGCCAGGATAATGTGGAGCGCTACATCAAACTGGCTCGCCGCATGACCAGCTGGTTGTCGGCCATGACCTCCTCCGGTCGTCTCTACGATATTGACCTGCGTTTGCGCCCGGATGGCGATGCCGGTTTGCTGGCCGTCAGTGTGGATGCCTTCGAGCAGTATCAAACCCGTAGCGCTTGGTCCTGGGAGCATCAAGCCATTACCCGTGCCCGTTTTGTGACCGGGGATGCCCAGATCAAGGAACGCTTCGATGAAATCCGCCGCTCCATCTTGTTGATGGAACGCGACCGTCGCAAACTGCGCGCAGACATTCTGGACATGCGTGACAAGATCAGTGCCGGGCACCCCAACCGCAGCGAGCTGTTTGATTTGAAGCACGACCGTGGCGGCATGGTGGATGTGGAGTTCATCACCCAATATCTGGTGCTGTGCCATAGCCGAGAGCATCCCAAGCTGCTGGAAAACCTGGGCAATATCGCCTTGCTGGGCATTGCCGCGCAAGCGGGCCTGATCGCGGTCGACCATGCTCAGGAGGTGGCCGATGCCTACCGTGCCCTGCGCCGTCGTCAGCACGCATTACGTCTGGAAGGGGCGGAAAAAGCCCGTGTCCCGCAGACCGAACTGACTCAGGAACGGCAAGCCGTGACGCGACTATGGGACGAGGTCCTGGGGTACTAAGGCAACAGATTGATTTCACTAAACTTTGCCAAGAATCTACAATAGTCGCATTGATTTATTGTGCGACCGACTCGGGACGCCCTTTTTCTCGGATTCAGATTCATGTCCACTCAGCTCAATCGTCCAGTTTTAACCATGCCGGAAAAGCGCGAGAAATTGCTGCTGCACTCCTGCTGCGCCCCCTGTTCGGGCGAGGTGATGGAGGCCTTGCACGCCTCGGGGATTGAATACACCGTTTTCTTCTACAACCCCAATATCCATCCGGTGCGCGAATATGAACTGCGCAAGCAGGAAAACATCCGCTTTGCCGAACAGCACGGTATCGAATTTATTGATGCCGACTACGACGTGGATAACTGGTTTGAACGCGTACGCGGTCTGGAACACGCCCCCGAGCGCGGCGAGCGTTGTACGGTCTGCTTTGACATGCGCTTTGAGCGCACAGCCCTCTACGCCCATGAAAATGGCTACGACATCATCTCCAGCGTCCTGGGTATCTCGCGCTGGAAAGACATGAACCAGATCAACGACTGTGGCGAACGCGCCGCAGCCCGTTATCCGGAGATGAAATACTGGACCTACAACTGGCGCAAAGGTGGCGGCTCGCAACGCATGCTGGAGATCAGCAAGCGCGAGAACTTCTATCAGCAGGAATATTGCGGCTGCGTGTACTCGCTGCGCGACACCAACCGCCACCGCCGCTCGCAAGGCCGCCCTCGTGTCGAGATCGGTGTGAAGTTCTACGGCAAGGATGAACTGGACCTGACTCCGCCCCCAGCACCGGCGCACGAGAACGCCTAAGCGAGGCCTGAACGGTCGTCCTTACGGTCTCAGTACACGTGACTAAGACAGTCTCTGCTTGAAAGCTACCCTTTATACAAACACTGCATGGCTGAGCCACACCAAGATTCTGAATAGCTTCGTCTTTGCTAAAACCCAAGTGGGTGGCACAGATCACAGGTAAAGCAACCCAAGCTTGAAACAATCCGTCGAGCCAAAGAAAAAGCGCCTTGGGCAACCAAGGCGCTTTTTTTACTGCCGTTTCAACTAAGGCTTACTGCATGCGCTGGTCCGCTCTACTGCTCAACGCTCACCAGCACAGCAGTAATCAGAGCCTGCTCATTACTGGATACTGCGGGTGAACGTAAACTCGCCGTCCTTCCAGTCCACAGGCACCACATCCTTAGGACCAAAGCGGCCTTCCAGAATCAAGCGTGCCACCGGGTTCTCAATGTGCTGCTGAATGGCACGTTTCAAAGGACGTGCGCCAAACACAGGGTCAAACCCGGCCTTGGCCAACTGAGCCAAAGCAGCCTCGCTGACTTCCAGATGCATGTCACGTTGAGCCAGACGCTGATCCAGACGTTCAAGCTGGATACGAGCAATGGACTCGATGTGTTCTGCTTCCAGACCGTGGAATACCACTACTTCGTCGATACGGTTCAGGAACTCGGGGCGGAAATGCTGCTTCACTTCTTCCCACACCACTTCCTTGATCACATCGTAAGGTTCGCCCGACAAACGCTGGATATGCTGCGAACCCAGGTTGGAGGTCATGATGATCACCGTATTGCGGAAGTCCACCGTACGGCCCTGACCATCGGTCAAACGACCATCGTCCAGCACCTGCAAGAGCACGTTAAAGACGTCGGGGTGTGCTTTCTCGACCTCATCCAGCAAAATCACCGAATAAGGTTTGCGACGCACGGCCTCGGTCAGGTAACCGCCCTCTTCATAGCCCACGTAGCCGGGAGGCGCCCCGATCAAACGAGCCACCGAGTGTTTCTCCATGAATTCGCTCATGTCGATACGAATCATGTGATCCTCGGAATCAAAGAGGAAGTTGGCCAATGCCTTGGTCAGTTCGGTCTTACCCACACCGGTTGGCCCCAGGAACAGGAAGGAACCATAAGGGCGGGACGGATCAGACAGACCGGCGCGCGAGCGACGGATGGCATCCGACACCAAACGTACGGCTTCACCTTGGCCGACCACACGCTTGTGCAAGTAGTCTTCCATCTGCAAGAGCTTTTCACGCTCGCCCTGCATCATCTTGGACACAGGAATACCGGTTGCACGCGAAACCACTTCCGCGATTTCCTCGGCACCAACCTGTGTACGCAACAAGCGAGGCTTGTCCTGATCCGCCTTGTCCATATTGGCTTCAGCCGCTTTCAGGCGCTCTTCCAGTTCGGGCAGCTTGCCGTATTGCAGCTCGGCCAACTTGTCGAACTGGCCCTTGCGTTGCAGCTCGGCCATTTCGGCGCGAACCTTCTCGATTTCCTCTTTAACAACTTGCGAGCCCTGAACTGCCGCTTTTTCGGCTTTCCAGATCTCTTCATAGTCGTTGTACTCACGCTGCAGCTTCTCCATCTCGTCATTGATGGCCTGCAAACGGCGCTGAGAGGCCTCGTCCGTGTCCTTGATGACCGCTTCACGCTCGATCTTCAGCTGAATGATGCGGCGATCCAGCTTGTCCATGACCTCGGGCTTGGAGTCGATCTCCATACGGATACGGGCCGCGGCCTCGTCGATCAGGTCAATGGCCTTATCGGGCAGGAAACGGTCCGTAATGTAGCGCTGCGACAGCTCGGCCGCAGCCACAATGGCCGGGTCGGTAATCGCCACACCGTGGTGCAGCTCGTAGCGCTCCTGCAAACCACGCAGAATCGCAATGGTGGACTCCATGTCCGGTTCGTTAACCAGCACTTTCTGGAAACGACGCTCCAGAGCCGCGTCTTTCTCGATGTACTGGCGGTACTCGTTCAGCGTAGTAGCACCGATACAGTGCAGCTCGCCGCGCGACAAGGCGGGTTTGAGCATATTGCCGGCATCCATGGCACCTTCGGCCTTACCGGCGCCCACCATGGTGTGCAACTCGTCAATAAAGACAATGGTTTTGCCATCGTCCTTGGACAGCTCTTTCAAGACGGCTTTCAGACGCTCTTCAAATTCGCCACGGTACTTGGCACCCGCCAGCAAGGCAGCCAGGTCCAGCACCAGAACACGCTTGCCCTTCAGGGTTTCGGGCACTTCGTTGTTCACGATACGCTGCGCCAAGCCTTCCACAATCGCGGTCTTACCCACACCAGGCTCACCAATCAACACGGGGTTGTTCTTGGTGCGACGCTGCAGAATCTGGATAGTGCGACGAATTTCGTCGTCACGGCCAATCACCGGGTCCAGCTTGCCCAGACGAGCACGCTCGGTCAGGTCAGTGGTGTACTTGTCCAGCGCCTCACGGTTGCTATCACCTTCGGCATCATTCACATTGGCACCACCGCGTACGGCCTCGATGGCCGCTTCCAAGGCACGGCGCTGCAAGCCGGCATCGCGCAGGGCACGACCGGTTTCGCCTTTGTCGTCCGCCAGGGCCAGCAGGAACAACTCGCTGGCGATATAGGTATCACCGCGCTGGGCAGCTTCCTTGTCGGTTTTCGCCAAAGCGGCTTGCAGAGCCGAGCTGAGCTGCTGCTGACCTTCCGCCCCTTGTACCTTGGGCAGATTGGAGATCAGGCGGTTAAGCTCATTTTCCAGACGGGGAATGGCGACGCCCGCACGAGCCAGCAAGCTGCCAGTGCCGGAATCGGCATCGGCCAGCAAGGCGACCAGTACGTGGGCGGGTTCCAGATAGGGGTTGTCTTCGCGAACAGCCAGGCTCTGCGCATCGGCTAGAGCCTGTTGAAACTTCGTTGTCAATTTATCGATTCGCATAGAATTTTCACTTGAGAAAATATGCGATAAGCTAAAGCAAACAGTTACTAAATACTGCTCGCCCAGATCTCGCAACAAATAACAGGATGAATTGAAGATAAGGACAAAAACCAAGTATTCAAGTGTTTGGATCGCTTTTAAACAACAACCTGACAAGAGCAGTCTGACCGCGCTGTACCCGGCATGGGCAGCCGCTTCCCGCATGGCGCGGCCCTTAAGAACTAAACATATTAAGGATTAGCGGGAATACCAACCAATAAAAAGCTACAATTACACTTGATTTGACTCAAAGATTTAGCGTTTCGCCATCTGACATTATTCCTTATGCAAAAACGTATCTCGGTTACCGCTGACTCCATACGCTGCTCCAGCTGTATGCTCAATGAGGTATGTCTACCTCTTGGGATGCCTAAGCATGAAATGGAGCGGTTGGACGAATTAGTCAAGGAGCGCATCCGCATCCCCAAGGGCGGCGTGCTGTTTCGACTGGCCGACTCAGTCGAGGGAATCTATGGTCTGCGCTCTGGTTCTATCAAGATGCAGCTGGAAGATTCCACCGGCCACATCCAGATTACGGGCTTTTTATTACCAGGAGAAATCCTTGGCATGGATAGCCTGGTTGAAAACCGCCATGTCTCCCATGCCATCGCCCTGGAAGACAGCGAGGTCTGTGTGATCCGCCTTGATGATCTGGACCGCCTGTCGGCCCAACTGCCTATCTTGCAACAACAATTCCGTCGCTTGATGAGCAAGGAAATCAACCGCGCCCATCAACTGATGATGACCTTGGCCGGACTGCGTTCCGAGCAGCGCCTGGCCGCCTTCTTGCTGAACCTGTCCCAGCGCCTGTCGCTGCTTGGCTACTCCCCTTACGAATTCATTCTGCGCATGAGCCGCGAAGAAATCGGCAACTTCCTGGGCCTGACACTGGAAACGGTCAGCCGCCTGTTCTCGCGTTTTGCGCGCGAAGGTCTGCTGAAAATCTCCCAGCGTGAAGTCCACTTGCTGGATCTGGCTGCCCTGCGCACTCTGGCAGGCACGGAGTGCGATTAAGGCTACTTGCTTTACCTGGTATTGCCTAGGGCTTACGCAAGGCTCTGAACGTCTCTAGGGCCTGCTGCATCACTCCCCAGCACCAAGCGCGCACAAAAAAAAGCACATGCAGTTTGCATGTGCTTTTTTGTCTTTTGGCGCTTGTCGAAATCAGTCCAGACTATCTGCCGGTTCAGCCAGTACCGCTGGCGAACCAGAGGACATATACAGGCTAAGCGTACAAGCCACCGCAGCGGCCACCCAGAACAGAAAAAACGCCACCGTATAAAAGGTCAGTCGATCTACTTGCATATGTCCAAGCACAACGATGTCCAACGGGTCTACCAAAGCAAACACGATTGCACTCAGTACCCCAGCGACCAGGAATGAAGGCCACAGTATCCACATCAACGATCGGATGGTCATTCGTACCCCCTTCTTGAACGGAAACATACTTCTCTCAACCCTAGCGTAACGGTGTATCAACTACTTTTAGCGCTGCTCGCGGGCAGGCTCGCCTTTGGTGACGACCAGACCTTGCTTGACGCCGCCGTCCGTCACTCCCTGATTACTGAAGTTCTGGAACGCCAGCACAATGGTAATGACGCAGCCCACGATAGCCAGAGCCGGGCCGGCCATCAACAACCAGGGCCACGGCTCACGCCACCAGGGTCCACTGTCCTTTGATTCGTCCATGTTTTGCTCTTTATAAAGTTACTGAGGAATATAGAAACTACTGCGTTCATTCACGTAGGTCTTGCGGCCGCCTTCATGCTCGCCGACTGCCTGGATGGAAATATCATACAGGCCTGGCTTGGCACTACTAATTGGGACTTGCACCACGACAGGCAACAATCTATTGCCTGCAGGGGCCACATGAATGTGATCCTGGCCGTTCTCGGTCAAGTGAATGCGTGCACCTTCCAGACCTGTTACGGACAACTGCAACTCCATCGCCTCTTCCGAGGTATTGATGACTTGCAGACGGAACACGTTTTCGATCATGCCGCCAGGCACTTCACGGCCCAGAGCACCACGGTCACGAATCACGTCCACACGCATCGGGGTACGGGTTGCCAAGGTGTAGACGAAGGCACCGCAAATGACGGCCAGAATCAGGATATAAGACAGCACGCGCGGGCGCAGCATGCGACGTCGCACCTGCGATTGCGTCATGCGCTCTTTAATGGCGCGCTCCGAGGTGTAGCGGATCAGGCCCTTCTCATAGCCCATCTTGTCCATGACCTGGTCACAGACGTCCACACAGGCGCCACAGCCAATACACATGTATTGCAGGCCATCACGAATATCAATACCGGTCGGACAGACCTGAACACAGAGGCTGCAGTCCACACAGTCGCCCATACCGGCTTCTTTGTGGTCAATCTTGCGAGATCGACCACCGCGGGTTTCACCACGCACAAAGTCGTAGGTCACCACAAAGGTATCGCTGTCCACCATGGCACTTTGGAAGCGTGCGTAGGGGCACATGTACTTACAGACGGCTTCACGCATGAAACCGGCGTTACCCCAGGTGGCAAAGGCGTAGAACAAGAGCCAGAACCACTGCCAAGGGCCCAGAGACAGGGCGATCAGCTCGCCACCCAGTTCACGGATAGGAGCGAAGTAGCCGATAAAGGTAAAGCCGGTCCACAAAGCAATCACGATCCACAGGAAGTGCTTGGTTGCTTTGAGACGTAGTTTGCGGGCGTTCCAGGCTTGCTCATCCAAGCGGATACGCGCCAGACGGTCCCCTTCCACCTTGCGCTCGACCCACATGAAGATCTCGGTGTAGACCGTCTGCGGACAGGCATAGCCACAGAACAAGCGTCCGGCCATGGCGGTGAAAAGGAATAAGGAGAAGGCAGATATCAGGAGCAGCACCGTCAGGTAAATAACGTCCTGGGGCCACAAAATCATGCCAAAGATGTAGAACTTGCGTTCCAGCAGGTCAAACAGCACGGCCTGACGGCCATGCCATTCCAACCAGGGCAGACCATAGAAAATGATCTGCGTGAAATACACCATCCAGATCCGCCAGCGGGCGAATACGCCCTTGACGGATCGTGGATAGATTTTGCTGCGTACATCGACCAGAGCCTTCTCGACTTGCGGAGAGGTTCCACCCGCTCCCTTGGTGTTACGTGGAGGTTGCCACTTGGGCACAGTTCCCTGCGCGTTATCAGCGCTGGGTTGGGAAGAATCACTACTCATTGCAAGTCCTGAAGGCGTCAGATCAATTTAAAACACATTAGTTAGCCTGGGCAGGCTCGGCATTGTTCGACAAGCCCCAGACCCAACCCGCCAGCAAACGAATCTGCTCAGGAGTCAAAGTGGCTTTCTGAGCCGGCATCTGGTTGGTACGACCCTGCAAGACGGTCTGAACGATGGTGGCTTCGGAGCTGCCATACAACCAGTAATCGTCCGTCAGATCAGGAGCGCCCAACAAGGTGTTGCCCTTGGCATCCGCACCGTGACAGGCAAAACATGCGCTGTCATAAACACGCTTACCAGCCACCAGACGCAGAGGATCTGCAGCCAGGCCGGACAAGGAACGCACATACTGAGCCACGTCGGAGGCTTGAGCGGGGGTGAATTGCGCTTGTGGCGGCATCATCCCGGTACGACCTTCGGTAATGGTGTGCAGAATCTGCTCGGGCTCGCCACCCCACAACCAGGCTTTATTGGCCAGGTTAGGGAAGCTGGGAGCACCTTGTGCATCGGAACCGTGACACTGGGCGCAGTTATTCAGGAACAGGCGCTGACCAATTTCGCGGGCCTCCTGATCGCGAGCGATCTCTTCAATAGGCATTTCGCGGTAACGGGCGTACACAGGCTCCAGGCGAGCATTGATCTCGGCCTGTTGCTGCTTGACCTGCTGGCCGGAACTAAAACCCAATGTGCCCTTGAAACTGCCCAGGCCGGGATACAGCACCAGGTAACCCAAGGCAAACACACACAAACCGATGTACATCACGGTCCACCAGCGAGGCACCGGCGTGTTCAGCTCGGTCAGGTCACCATCCCAGACGTGGCCGGTTTCTTCCACATCGACCGTCTTGCCCAGAAATGCACGCTGAGTAAATAACAGCCACAAACAAAATATGATGCCTAACAAGGCGATGCCGGAAATCCAGAGGCTCCAGCCATTGTTAAAAAAGTCACTCATTCGGAACCCCCAGGGTTTTTATCGTTGATTCCCTCGTCGGGCAAGGCGAAAGGCAGAAGCGCTGCTTCTTCGTTGGCCTGGCGGCGTCCCCGAGAGAACGCCCACCAGCAAATGCCAAGGAAGGTAGCCATCGCCAAAGCGGTCACAACAGCGTTGATGATGGCTAGCATTTAGTGGCTCCCCTGCTCCACAGCCTTGGCGGCTGCGTCGCGACTGGCTACGCCCAGGCCCTGCAAGTAAGCAACCACTGCATCTTCTTCGGTCTTGCCTACCAGCTCCTGAGGAGCAGCATCAATTTGTTCCTGCGTGTACGGCACGCCCAGGGTACGCAGCACCTTCATGCGATCCTGCACGTTTTCACCTTCCACCGAGTTCTTCTGCAGCCATGGGTAGGCGGGCATATTGGACTCTTTGACCACGTTACGTGGGTTACGCAAGTGAATGCGGTGCCATTCGTCGCTGTAACGCTGACCTACGCGGGCCAGGTCAGGACCGGTACGCTTGGAGCCCCACAGGAAGGGGTGGTCGTACACGGACTCACCGGCCAGCGAGTAAGGACCGTAGCGCTGCACTTCGGACTGCAGCATACGGATCTGCTGGGAGTGACAGCCCACACATCCTTCACGGATGTAGATGTCACGACCAATCAGTCGCAAAGGTTCGTATGGCTGGATGCCTTCGGTAGGCTGCGTGGTCGAGTGTTGAAAGAACAAGGGCACAATCTGAACCAGACCTGCGAACGAGATCACCAAGATGCTCAGGATGATCAACAACCCGGTATTTTTCTCGATCGTGGCGTGTGAAAAGCGCTTTTTAGTGTCATTAGCCATGATTTACTCCTTAGGCCAGCACAGGGGTTGGACCCACCAGGGCTGGATCGCGGGCGTCTGGGTTCTTGAGGGGCACAACAGGGTTGATGCCTTTCTCGCCTGCACGGATGGTCAGGAACACGTTCCAGGACATCAGCAAGATACCGGCCACAAAGAAGGCGCCGCCCAGAGCACGGATTGCGTAGAAGGGGTAAGTAGCTTTCACGACTTCCACAAAGCTGTACGTCAAGGTGCCATCAACACCGGTAGCACGCCACATCAGACCTTGCATCACACCGGCAATCCACATCGCGGCGATATACAGCACCACGCCCAGGGTAGCCAGCCAGAAGTGCAGGTCGATCAGACGAGGACGAGCCATTTCTGTACGGCCGTACAGACGTGGGATCAGGTAGTACAGAGAACCGAAGGTAATCATGGCAACCCAGCCCAACGCGCCGGAGTGCACGTGACCAATAGTCCAATCGGTGTAGTGCGACAGCGCGTTCACCGTACGGATAGCCATCATGGAACCTTCAAAGGTAGACATACCGTAGAAGGACAGAGCCACAACCATGAACTTCAGGATCGCGTCAGTACGCAGCTTGTGCCAGGCACCCGACAAAGTCATGATGCCGTTGATCATGCCGCCCCAGGAGGGAGCCAGCAGAATCAGGGAGAAAGTCATGCCCAGGGACTGAGTCCAGTCTGGCAAGGAGGTGTACAGCAAGTGGTGAGGACCTGCCCACATGTACGTAAAGCCCAGAGCCCAGAAGTGAACGATGGACAAACGGTAGGAGTAGATGGGGCGGTTGGCCTGTTTGGGGATGAAGTAGTACATCATGCCCAGGAAGGACGTGGTCAGGAAAAAGCCCACGGCGTTATGGCCGTACCACCACTGCACCATGGCGTCCTGCACACCGGCGTAGGCCGAGTAGGACTTCATGAAGCTGACTGGCAGTTCCAGGTTATTGAAAATGTGCAGTACAGCGATGGTGACGATGTAGGAGCCAAAGAACCAGTTGGCCACATAAATGTGACGCACACGGCGCTTGACGATCGTGCCAAAGAACACAATGGCGTAAGCCACCCAGACCAGCGTGATCAGGATGTCAATCGGCCATTCCAGTTCGGCGTACTCTTTGGAGCTGGTGTAACCCATAGGCAGGGTAATGACCGCGGCCACCAGCACGGCTTGCCAGCCCCAGAAGGTAAAGGCTGCCAGCTTGTCGCAGAACAAACGGGCCTGACAGGTACGCTGCACGACATAGTAGGATGTCGCGAACAAGCCGGTGCCACCAAAGGCAAAAATCACAGCGTTCGTATGCAGTGGACGCAGACGTCCAAAACTAAGCCACGGTGTGTCGAAATTGAGTTCTGGCCAAATCAACTGCAAGGCAATAAAAAGGCCTATTGCCATGCCGATGACGCCCCAAAATACGGTCATGATGGCGAACTGCCTCACAATCCCGTAATTGAAGACTTCGGCGTTATTTCCGACTGCATCGGAAGTGCCCATTTGCTTCCCCTAAACAAACATTGTTAATACAAGCGACAACAAGCTACATCATCCAGCAAGTCGGTAATCTGCTACTTGATGCTTATCAAAAAACTTCGGAAAGCACGCGCTCGCGCGTGTTTCCGCCCCGCAGACTGTGTGTCGCCGACCATTTGCAGGGCTAAAAAACAAAAAAATTGGAAGGTATCAGGAATCGGGTGGACGCTCTGCTCCCGACAAACCCGCTGTGGAGTCGTCGTCCAGCAAGATGGAATCAGCCGCATTGCCCGTATCTTCAAACTGGCCAGCAAAAATGGCCCACCAGAAAGAGACACCGATAACAATGACCAGAAAAATGGAGATGGGGATCAGGACCAGCAAAGAGCCAAACATATCAGCCCTGCCTTGCTGCTGGACCGGTCCACTGAGCCGGCACCTCGCGGGTGCGGCTGCGATAGATGCGCCAGGAGTTGGCCGCCACGGCCAAAGAGGACACCAGCATGCTGACGGCGGCCAGCCAGGGAGCCACAATGCCCAAGGCCGCCAAAGGAGTCATGAGCAAGTGCCAGACAATCGAACCGTACAGGTTTTGACGGGCGATGCGGCCAGTTTGCTGGGTCAGTTGTACAACTTCAAATTCATTCCTGGCAGGTCGGGCCAGCAAGCCGGCATGCGCCGAAGCGACGGCGGAGGGAACCGACATGGACATGGCACAGGGACAGCTCATGACCAGCATGGCAACCACAACAGGAACGACATGCGAAGGGTCCATCCAGTACCAGACCAGACCAAAGGCGGCGGCCAATACCAGCTGAATGCTGACAAACCAGAATGCCAGAGTATTGGCATGACCTGTCACGGACTGGCGAAAGCGTTCGATCAGGTCATGGGATGCGGACTGCGTCACCGACTGGCGGGCGCAAAGCTCCAGATAACGGGCAGTCAGCAAAAAGGCCACGAACATCGTGACCGAGTCGTAGTACACCTCGCCCTGCTGGATCCAGGTGTTGTACACACTAGGCAGGAAGGCACCCACAATACCCAAGGCCACCGGCACATCCATGCCTACACGACCTTCGGACAAGCTTTTGACAGCCCCTTTCAGGATGGGCCAGGCACAGTACAGCACGACAGGCATGGTCAAGCACAGGCCCGCCCAATTCATGAGCACAATGACTTGCGAGAGAGATTCAATGTCTTCAGCGCGAGTGCTGAAAGAGCGCATATAGCCGGGGAAAGCAAACATCATCACCTGCATGGCAGCCAGCCAGGACAGGCCCAAACGGGCTAATGTGTGTCGCCGACGTGACCGCTGCTCATCGGTGAGGGGCTTTGGAAGAGAAAAAATCGAATATGCGCGCATGGAAGGACTATAAGCCACTGATATTTCTTCATTCTTGATTTAAATCAATACGACTTTGCTTCGATCCTATATCGTTGTCCTTATGCATCTTGTTCAGGCCGTTACCCCCCCAACGCGGCGCTAACTGTTCAATGCTTTCAAGGCTGCTTATTGGCAGCCTTTTTTTTATTCCATCCGCAACACAGGGCAAGGATTTCGCACTGCTTGTGCGTCCCTTGCGCGGCCAAAGTCTACCACGCCTTTCCCCTATGAGAATGCCTTGATTATCAAGACTTTTCATGACGAAATAATGTAGCGCTGTGAATGCAAATCAATCCACGCAAACGTGCACCTTGAATTGAAGAACAAGCAGGTCTGACCACCCGCTTTGCAAGCCTTTTCGGGCTTGTTTCCGCTCCCTCTTTCCATACTTTCAAAGTCTGTTCAAAACAGCTGCCACCAAATATCAAGCCTTCAAATTTGACATTTGAAATATGTAGTTTTTAAGCAAAAAAGTGTGCCAATAAAAAAGCAGCCCACCGACTGGAGCGTACGGTGGGCTGCCTGCAACCAGAGAAGGGGCTATCTACCCTTCCCTGTCCTGCTTATGCCTCGGAGGGCGCAAACTGCTCGGCTTCTGTGGAGCCGGCCAGTGCGGTCGTCGAGGACTTACCGGCTTCAACTGTCTGAGTGACAGCGTCAAAGTAGCCTGTACCCACTTCGCGCTGGTGTTTCACAGCGGTAAAGCCCAGGGGTGCAGCGGCGAACTCTTTTTCCTGCAGTTGAACGAAGGCGCTCATCTGGTTGCGGGCGTAGCCGTGGGCCAGCTCGAACATGCCGTAGTTCAGTGCGTGGAAACCAGCCAGAGTGATGAACTGGAACTTGTAGCCCATGGCGCCCAGCTCGCGCTGGAACTTGGCAATCGTGGCGTCGTCCAGGTTCTTCTTCCAGTTGAACGATGGCGAGCAGTTGTAGGACAGCAGCTTGCCAGGGAACTGACGGTGGATGGCTTCCGCGAAGCGGCGGGCGTACTCCAGATCCGGTGTGGAGGTTTCGCACCAGACCAGGTCGGCGTAAGGAGCGTAGGCCAGACCACGGGCAATGGCTTGATCCAGACCGGCACGGGTGCGGTAGAAACCTTCCACCGTACGCTCATCCAGAATGAAGGGGCGATCGTACTCGTCCACATCGCTGGTGATCAGGTCCGCTGCATCCGCATCCGTACGGGCAACCAGAATGGTGGGAACGTCCAGAACGTCAGCAGCCAGACGAGCAGCCACCAGTTTGGAGATGGCCTCACGAGTTGGTACCAGCACTTTGCCACCCAAGTGACCACACTTCTTGGCCGAAGCCAGTTGGTCCTCGAAGTGAACGCCAGCAGCGCCAGCCACAATCATGGCCTTCATCAGTTCAAATGCGTTCAGCACACCACCGAAACCGGCTTCCGCGTCGGCCACGATAGGAGCGAAGTAATCCACGTAGCCTTCGTCACCCGGGTTCACCCCTTCCATCCACTGGATCTGATCACAGCGGGCCAGGGAGTTGTTGATGCGACGCACCACGGATGGCACCGAGTTGACGGGGTACAGCGACTGGTCAGGGTACATTTCGCCAGCGCTGTTAGCGTCGCCAGCCACTTGCCAACCCGACAGGTAAATCGCTTTCAAACCGGCCTTGACCTGTTGCATGGCCTGGTTACCCGTCAGGGCGCCCAGTGCGTTCACAAAGGGTTCCTGATTGATGGATTGCCACAGACGCTCAGCACCACGGCGAGCCAGGGTGTGCTCCTCGACCAGAGAACCACGCAAACGAATCACTTCCTCAGCGGTGTAACCACGCTTGATACCTTGCCAGCGTGGGTCTTCTGCCCAGCGTTTTTGCAAATTGCGGATCTCAGTTTCTCGAGCATTCATGGTGAACTCCTAAGATGGATTTAACAGTGAACAAGATGACTACAGTCTACCCAAATGCTGCACCGCATCCATGTTTTCTATCTTATATAAGAGTAAATATTTTTCTTTTAAAAATCATATAGATATATAATTAATTTCGAGATATGAAATGACTTACCTGTTTGTGAAATGAAAAACTGTGCGGCGCGCAAGCCGTTTTTTGCATACTGAGACAAGGATTTCACAATGTGGGATAATCGCCTTTATACCGCCCGGTGAGCGCCTGCTCGCTGCACCGGTTTTCCGTTTTATTGCTGCAGCACCCGTCAATGAGCAACAACTCCCCTCTTAAAGACTCGCCTCTTGGGCACGATGTGGTTTATCCCACACAGTACGACCCCAGTGTCCTGTTTGGTATTGAGCGCTCCCTGAACCGCCAGGCGCTTCAGGTTCCCGAGCAATGGTATGGCGCCGATATCTGGAACGGTTACGAGATCTCCTGGCTCAATCCCAAAGGCAAACCTGTCGTCGCCCTGGCGCGCTTTGTTATTCCCTGGAATAGCCCACGCATCATCGAGTCCAAATCCTTCAAGCTTTATCTGAACTCGTTTAATGATGAAGTGGTGGAAGATATGGCCAGCCTTGTACAGCGCATGGAGCAAGACTTGAGCGCGGTTGCCGGTGCCGCTGTCAATGTGACGCTGATTCCGCTCAAGGCCTTGAACGGTCAGCCTATCAGCCAGTTGGAAGGCCACTGCATTGATGAGCTGGACATCAGCATTCAAGACTACACCCCACAAAGCGACTTGCTGCAATGCTTGCCAGACGCCCCCATCGTGACCGAGTCTCTGGTCTCTGATTTGCTCAAGTCCAATTGCCCCGTTACCGGTCAACCCGACTGGGGCAGTGTGCAAGTACGCTATACCGGCCCACAGATTGATCCCGCTTCCTTGCTGCGCTATATCGTCTCACTGCGCCGTCACACCGAGTTCCATGAACATTGCGTGGAACGTCTCTACAGCGATATTCAGCAAAGCTGCAAGCCTGAGCGTTTGCTGGTGTATGCGCGCTACACCCGCCGTGGGGGCCTGGATATCAACCCCTGGCGCAGCAGCCATGCTGATAGCGTGGAAGAACCACGCCTGGCGCGTCAGTAGTCTCTATATAGCTATATAGAAAAGCGTGAACCGGAAAAGCCAATATGCTTTTCCAGGTTCGCGACTACAAGAGACCAGCTTTAAGGCAAGGCAAGAAAAAACCCCAAAACCTTGATAGGTTTTTGGGGTTTTCTTTTATGGCCTTGCGAAGAGGCCTTGCATAGCAGTAAGCAGATCAGGACTTGGTCGCGCGGCTTACTGTAGAGGCCACATACACAGCCAAACCGGCCGCGGTCCAATACCCGATGGCGGCACCATACCAGGGAGCCTGGGTCAGACCCACGTCCAGCAGCAAACCAAAGCCCACTGGTGCCAGGGAAGAACCTACGTCCATGCCCGAGTACACTAGGCCATACACTGCGCCGGTAGACCCTTTGGGGGTAACACGGCGTATCAGCATGTCCCGCGATGGCGAGGCAATGCCCGAGCAGAAACCAGCCGCCCCCACCACAAACAAAGCCAGCGAAGGCATGACCCAACCTGCCCCCAGTACTAGCAACAAAGCGCCCGATACGCACAGGGACACAAACACAATCAATTCAGAACGTGGTGTCGTGGAAGCAATAAAACCACCCACAAACATGCCCGCTGCCGAAGCCAGCATGAAGCCGGACAAGGCCGTACCCGCCGTTACCTTATCAATGCTATAGGTGTTATGCAGCATAGGGATGGTGTAATTCTGCACCACGGCCATCGCTGCTGTAGCAAAGGCAAAGAACAGGAAGGCACCCCACAGGGAAGGACGCGACAGCAAGGTAGATAGCGTCGTCCAAACCGATTCCTTGCTCTGTGGACGTGCAGGCGCTGTTCCCGAGGCTGTACGTCCCGCCAAGGCATCCCGGTTCATCAGAACCAGCACCAGAATGGCCGCAATCAGGGCTGCCGCCGACAGTACAGCAACGCGCCAGTTGAAATAGATGGTCAGCGTGGTAATAAAGACCGGCGTCAAGGCCCAGCCCAGATTCCCCGTCAAACCATGTGCGCTAAAAGCGTGGCCCAAACGAGCCGGGCTGACACGATGATTCAGGATGGAGTAATCCACCGGGTGGAACACGGCATTGCCCACGCCACCGATCAAGGCAGCTGCCAACAGCATTCCATAGCCATTGGCCGTCCCGATCAGCAAGGCCGCCACCACAAAACAGGACAGACCCACTTTCAGGACCGGCAAGGCTCCGATACGGTCAACCAGAAAACCGGAAGAGGCCTGCCCAAAACAGGACACCAGATAAAAGGTGGTCACCAGACCACCCAAGGTCAGGAAGTCGTAACCGAACTCTTGGCCAAGGGAAATATACAGTGTGGGCAGAATCAGCTGAAAGAAGTGCGAACTGGCGTGTGCGATACCGATAACGCCAATAACCCGCCAGTCCTGTGAACCGTCAGGCCCCGCCCCATCCAGCGTCGTTGTTGATGAATTAGCCATTTATCTTAGAGCTGCTTTTTCTTGATTTCCGGCCAGGCCTTCTGCAAGTAATAGCACATGGACCAGACCGTGAGAACCGCGGCCACAATAATCAGGGCTTGCCCAATAATCCGTGTCGGCAGGCCCATGACAGGCGACCAGTACAACAAACAAGGAATGGCAACCATTTGCGCGGCGGTTTTGAATTTACCCAAGCGATGAACTGCCACACTACCACTGGCACCAATCTTGGCCATCCATTCCCGCAATGCCGAAATGGTGATTTCACGGCCAATAATAATCAGGGCGATAAAAGCATCCACACGGCCCAAATCCAGCAAGACCAGCAAAGCGGCACTGACCATGAGTTTGTCCGCAACCGGGTCCAGGAAGGCCCCGAATGAGGACGTCTGGTTCCAGCGGCGAGCCAGCCAGCCGTCAAACCAATCCGTTGCGGCGGCCACGATAAACACCGAAGCGGCCCACAGATCGCGTGTTTCCATGCTCAGCCAATCCGCTGGCAGATAAAACAGGGCGACGATCAAGGGGATCAGAACGATGCGAAGCCACGTCAGGGCTATGGGCAGATTAAAAGGCATAGCTTGGATACCAACCTAATTTAAAACAAAGGCTCTCGCCTATCGTAAAGCATGATAAATGCGTTCGGCCAGTTCAGTGGATATTCCATCAACCGCACTAAGCTCATCAATACTTGCGTCCGCAACGCCACTAAAACCACCAAAGCGAGCCAGCAGACGCTGACGCCGTTTGGCGCCAATCCCGTCAATATCTTCCAGGCGTGACACATTGCGCGTTTTGGCACGTTGGGCACGCATGCCCGTAATGGCAAAACGGTGCGCTTCGTCACGCACCTGAGCGACCAGCATCAGTGCCGCCGACTCCACACCCAAAGCCACAGGCGGGCGATCATCGGCAAATACCAGGGTTTCCAGACCTACTTTACGCTTTTCACCCTTGGCAACGCCGACCAGGACGTGAATATCCAGGCCCAGTTCCACAAAAACCTGGCGGGCAATTTCCACCTGCCCCTTGCCACCGTCGATCAACACAATGTCGGGCAAAGGCGCCAAACCTTCGGCAACCCGCGAGAAACGTCGGTTCAGCACTTGGCGCATGGCCGCATAATCATCGCCGGGCGTGATGCCTGCAATGTTGTAGCGGCGATAAAGCGAGTTCTGCATCTCGTGGTGTTTATAAACCACACACGAGGCTTGGGTGGCCTCCCCTGCGGTATGGCTGATATCGAAACATTCAATGTGCAGGGTATCAAGCTGGGCCTCATCCAGGTCCAGTTGCAGGGCTTCGGCCAGGGCTCGGGTACGGTCAGCACGAGCGGTGGATTCGCTCAGCACACGGGCCAAGGCCAGGCCGGCATTCTTGGTGGCCTGCTCCAGCCAGATCTTGCGTACCCCTTGGGGGCGCACCACCACACGCGCCTTCACACCGGTTTGCTCAGCCAGCAATGGCATCAGGTCTGCATCGGGCAAAGCGTGCGAACAGACCAGAACCGGCGGCATGCGGCGCTCCAGATAGTGCTGGGCGATAAACGCGGCCAGCACATCGCTAGGGGTGTCATCGTTGATTTGGGTGGGGAAGAAAGCACGGTCACCCAAGTGACGACCGCCACGCACCATGGCCAGGTTCACACAGAACTTACCACCGGCGTTCAGCACCACAATAATGTCTACGTCTTCCTTGCCCACCTGCTCCATGCTTTGCTGCTGCAGTACGGCGGACAGGGCTTTCATCTGGTCGCGCAAAATCGCTGCCTGCTCGAAATCCAGCGAGTCCGAAGCCTGCATCATGCGCTCTTGCAGCTCGCCCAGAATTTCAGAGGTATTCCCGTCCAGAAAGCTGATGGCGCGCTGCACATCCAGCTGATACTGCTCGGGCGCGATCAAGTTCACACAGGGGGCCGAACAGCGCCCGATCTGATGCAGCAAACAGGGACGGCTGCGGTTGGCGTAAACGCTGTCTTCACAGGTCCGCAAACGAAACACCCGTTGCAGGATCTGAATGGTTTCACGCACCGCCCAGGAGTTGGGATAAGGGCCGAAAAAATGCCCTTTCCCGCTGGTGCTGCCCCGGTAATAGGCAATACGCGGCGCCTGATGGGCGCTGATCATCAGGTAGGGGTAGGACTTGTCGTCCCGGAAAAGAATGTTGTAGCGCGGCCGCAGACGCTTGATAAGGTTGTTTTCCAACAGCAAGGCCTCGGCCTCGCTGCGGGTAACAGTTACCTCGATGCGCGCGACGCGCGCCACCATATGGGCAATACGGGGACTGCTCAGCGTTTTCTGGAAGTACGAGCTGACACGGCGCTTGAGATCACGCGCCTTGCCCACATACAGTACCTCGCCCTGTTCGTCGATATGCCGGTACACGCCCGGCAGATTCGGCAAATCAGACAGAAAGGATTTTAGATTGAAGTCCGCGGGCATATTGATAGTGTTCATCCGCTTGCAAAGCGTCCCAATCCAAGGCTGGCGTCGTCGGCATCAGACGACGGATGCGATTTTGTGATTCCTCGGAAATCGTGAAATCCAGGCGCGAGAGCAGATCGTCGGCCAGATCGGGACGATTGCATACCAGCACCATGTCGCAACCGGCCCCCAAGGCGGCCTGAGCACGTGCCAGGATATCGCCCACGACAGTGGCGCCTTCCATGGTCAGGTCGTCGGAAAAAATCACGCCGTCATAAGCCAGGGCCTTGCGCAGCACACGCTGAATCCAGTATGGCGAAAAGCCGGCTGGCAGCGGGTCCACTTTGGAATAAATCACGTGTGCCGGCATCACCGAAGGTAGCTGCAAGGTGCCCAGCCAGCCATAAGGAGCGGCATCCTCGTCCAGAATCTCTTCCAGCGTACGGTCGTCAACGGGAATCTCGTGATGCGAATCTGCCTCTACGCCGCCATGGCCAGGAAAGTGCTTGCCGCAGGCAGCCATACCGGCCTTGTTCAGACCACGGATCAAGCCGGCCGCCAACATGGAGACGGCACGGGGATTACGGTGGAAAGAGCGATCACCAATCACCTTGCTGACACCCCAGTCCAGATCCAGTACCGGCGTAAAGCTCATATCCACGCCGCAAGCGCGCAGCTCGGCCGCCAGCACATAGCCCGTATCGGCGGCAACAGCAGCGGCCTTGACCGCATCGCGCGTCCACAGTTGCCCCAACTGGCTCATGGCGGGCAGCGTGGTAAAGCCATCCTCGCGGAAACGCTGTACCCGCCCCCCCTCGTGGTCCACGGCGATCAGCAAAGGCTCATCCCGCGCTTCGTGAATGGACTGGCACAGGGCGGTCAGCTGAGCACGATTTTCAAAGTTGCGGCTGAACAGGATCACGCCACCGACCAGAGGGTGACGCAGGCGCTCACGCTCCTGATCCGTCAGGACCATGCCCTGCACGTCCACCATGACCGGGCCCGGAGGCAGCACTGCTTGCGAGGAAGAACTCATTTAGTATCAGACTCAGCTAAGGATAAGGAAGGAATGGCAGGCGCTTTGGCTTCCAGCACCACAAAGGCCATGGCCATATCGGATTCATCTGTCAGGGAAATATGAACGGCCCCGAAGCGGGCGTCAAACCAGTCTTGCAAATCAGCAGACAGGCGCACTACCGGGCGGCCACCAGGCGCGTTCAAGGTTTGCATGCGTGACCAGGCCATAGGCATGCGCATGCCCAGCCCCACCGCTTTGGAAAAAGCTTCCTTGGCTGCGAAGCGGGTGGCCAGATAGCGCAGGCCGCGCACCGGGTCGCGTGCCTGACGGCGGGCATAGACCTCTCGCTCCTGCTCGCCCAGAATGCGCTTTACAAAGCGATCACCATGACGAGCCAAGGCGCGCTCGATCCGCTCGATACGGATCAGGTCGGTGCCGATGCCGGCAATCAAACCGGACGGTATTGGGGGCATGATGTCATCAGAAAAAATACCGCAAAAGCGGCCTGGGCCGCCTACCAGCTTGCAATGATACCGTGAGAGCGCGGAATACAAAAACGGCCCTGCCAGAGCAGAGCCGTTTTTTTGACGTCAATCCGCCAGACTTAGAACGCGCGCTTGTCGATCACACGTTTGGCTTTGCCCGTCACAGTACGCTCGACCATGCCGGAGGACTGCACACGAATTCGTGCGCTGACACCGATAAAGGTCTTGATGGAGTGGCTCAGACGACGGGCCATTTGCTCACGCTCGGCGTCGTTCAGGTGATTGAACTCGGGACGCACTTCAACCAGAATTTCCAGTTCGTCCATATTGCCGTTACGGCTCAATACCAACTGATACTGGGCGGCCAGCTCGGGCATCTTCAGAACCAGTTCTTCGACCTGGGTCGGGAACAGGTTCACGCCACGCACAATGACCATATCGTCGCTGCGGCCCGTAATCTTGCCAATACGGCGCATGCTGCGCGAAGTGGGCGGCAACAGTTGTGTCAGGTCGCGAGTGCGGTAGCGAATGACGGGCATGGCTTCCTTGCTCAGCGAGGTAAAGACCAGTTCGCCACTTTCACCCTCAGCCACAGGCTCGCCGGTTTCAGGGTTGATGATTTCGGGGTAGAAATGGTCTTCCCATACCACTGGGCCGTCCTTGCTTTCCACACACTCCATGGCCACGCCCGGGCCCATCACTTCGGACAGACCGTAGATGTCCACGGCGTCGATGCCAGCGCGCTGCTCAATATCCAGACGCATCTGGCCGGTCCAGGGCTCGGCACCAAAAATACCGATACGCAAGGAGGTATCGCGGGGGTCCATGCCCTGGCGCTCGATCTCTTCGACGATATTGCAGAAGTACGAAGGGGTAACCAGAATCACGTCAGGACGGAAATCCTGAATCAGCTGAACTTGTTTTTCAGTCTGGCCGCCGGACATGGGAACCACGGTACAACCCAAGCGCTCGGCACCGTAGTGCGCACCCAGACCGCCGGTGAACAGGCCGTAGCCGTAAGCCACGTGGGCAATATCACCGGGGCGGGCACCGGCCGCCCACATGGAACGGGCAAACAGATCGGCCCAGGTGGAGATGTCATTGGCGGTATAACCCACCACGGTTGGCTTGCCCGTGGTGCCACTGGAAGCATGCACGCGTGCTACCTGTTCACGGGGAACCGCAAACATCTTGAAGGGGTAGTTGTCACGCAGGTCCTGCTTGGTCGTGAAAGGGAACTTGGAAATGTCCGACAACTGCTTCAAGTCGTCGGGGTGCACGCCCGCTTCGTCAAATTTCTGCCGATAGTGCGGCACATTCTCGTAAGCATGCTTTAGCGTCCATTTCAGACGCTCCAGCTGCAAGTTGCGGATTTCGTCAACACTTGCATGCTCAATGGCATCGCGGCCAACCTGTTCTTTAATTGCTGTCATGGTGTACTCCTGCCCTGCCGCTGGTGTGGTACTTCCGCCCCCCCCGGGTCTACAGGGTATGTATCGTCAAAAAATTATTTTTTTTCAATCCCGCCCAGTACCGTGCCATTCAGCCGGTACGAGCGCCCACGGAACAAGGCAACGCGCTTGTTGTTCTGGTTGACCACCTCGATGTCATACACCCCGGTGCGACCGGCCAGGGAGGCCTCGACCGCACGAGCGGTCAGGACGTCCCCTTCAAAGGCAGGAGCCAGGTAATCGATAGTGCAGCCGGACGCAACAGTCGGTGCATTGCGAGAATTGCAGGCAAACGCAAAGGTGCTGTCAGCCAACGCAAAAATGAAACCACCGTGACAGGTCTTGTGCCCGTTGAGCATGTCGGCGCGCACCGTCATGCTCATGTCGGCCTTGCCCGGTGCCACGCTATCCAGGCTCAGGCCCAAAGCCTGAGATGCCTGGTCATTGCCATACATATGGTCACTGACCTGCTCGGCCAGTGCTTGTGGGTCTTCAACAGCCATTGCGTTGCTTTGCATTACTTTCCTTTAAATTGGGGGGCACGCTTGCCCAGGAATGCATTAACACCCTCGCGGTAATCCTCGGATGCACCCAGTTCACGCATCAAGTCGCGCTCCAGATCCAACTGTTGATCAAGCGAATGGGCATCACTGGCATAAATCGCTTTCTTGGCATAGGCCAGACCTTTGGTCGGGGCCTGCGCAAAATGGGCGGCCAGTTCGTTCAGGCGAGCCTGGAAAGCTTCATCGTCCACGCACTCCCAGATCAGGCCCCACTGCGCTGCCTGCTCGGCCGAGAGCTTGTCACCCAGCAAAGACAGGCCCATCGCGCGTGCCGTGCCCACCAGACGAGGCAGGAAGAAGGTACCGCCAGTGTCAGGCAGCAAGCCCAGGCGGCAGAATGGCTGGATGAAGCTGGCCGAACGAGTGGCGATCACGATGTCACCGGCCAGAGCCAGGTTCGCGCCAGCACCGGCGGCCACACCATTGACACCCACCACCACAGGGGCCGCCAGCGCACGCAGACGGCGCACCAGCGGTGCGTAGAATTTTTCAATGGTGGCACCCAGATCCACGGGGGCATCGCCCGCGCTCATCTGACGCTCGGACAGGTCCTGGCCGGCGCAAAAGCCACGGCCATTACCGGTCAGAATCAGCACACGCAGATCCGCGCACTGTTCCACTTTATCCAGAGCCTGAGCCAGCTCGCCGTGCATATCGGCCGTGAAGCTGTTGAGCTTGTCGGGACGATTCAAGGTAATGCGTGCTACGCCATTTTCCAGCTGAAATTGAATACTTTGGTCAGTCACCTGGCCACCCTCCTTTAGAAATGCCAGCGAGTCTGAACGACACGGAAGCGGTTAGCAACATAGGCCGAATCCGACAGGGATGCGTTGGCAGCCGGGTTGGCGCCAGTGCCGTGGAAGTCGCTATAGGCTGCGGTCTGGTTGATGAACACAGCGCCGGTCAGGTTCAGGGACAGGGATACGCCGGAACGCTCGGCCATGCGCTGAATCTTGGCGGTCACGGCATCATCGGTGCTGTAAGCCGACAAGGTCAGTGCGCCGTGCTCGATCACGTTGCGACCTGCCACTTCAATGCTTTGCTCGGTCGAATCGGTTTGCACCACAAAAACGATGGGGCCGAACCATTCTTGTTGAATCTCGGGCTGATCCACACGGGCCTGCAAGACCAGCGGTGTACGTACGCGGGCACCGGGGAATGCGGGGTGTTCCAGCGTTTGGCTATCAGCCAGGATAGGCATGCCCAATTGGCGAGCCTGATCAATACGCTGTGCGCAGGCTTCGTTTTGCACGGCACCCGTAATTTCAACGGCACGGGCCGGATCGGACACCAGCTTTTGCACTGCCTGGGCCAGACCTTGAGCCACTTCGTCAAAGCTCATCACGCCATCGGCAGTACGGATACCGTCACGAGGCACGTAAATGTTTTGAGGGGCGGTACACATCTGGCCGGAGTACAGCGCAAAGGAGAACGCCAGGTTGCGGGCAACCGCCTTGAAATCCTCAACCGAATCAATAATCACCTGATTCACACCAGCTTTTTCGGTGTAGACCAAGGCGTGGCGAGCATTTTCTTCCAACCAGTTACCGTTCTGGCTGCTGCCGGTAAAGTCGATCAGCTTGACGGCCTTGTTCAGTGCCAGTTGCTGGGCGGTGTCTTCCGATGGCTCGTGAGCGGCCAGCAAGACCACATTAGGATTGAAGCCGGCTTCGGCCAGCACTTCGCGGGCGACAGCAACGGTAATGGCCAGAGGCAGAATCGCGCCAGGGTGCGGCTTCACAATTACGGTGTTACCGGTTGCCAGCGAGGCAAACAGACCGGGGTAACCGTTCCAGGTCGGGAAAGTGGAGCAACCAATCACCAGACCAATGCCACGGGGCACGACTTTGAACTGTTTCTTCATCTGGATGGGATCGTGCTTGCCCTGGGGCTTGATCCAGTCAACCAGACCGGGGATACGGGACATTTCCTGCCAGGCGTAGGCCACGGCTTCCAGCGCACGCTCCTGGGCGTGAGGGCCACCGGCCTGGAAGGCCATCATGAAGCCCTGACCCGTGGTGTGCTGCACAGCGTGAGCGATCTCGAAGCTGCGCTGATTCAAGCGATGCAGGATTTCCAGGCAAATGCCAACCCAGGCTTGCGGGCCAGCATCGCGCCAGCTGTCCAACGCCAGTTGCGACTGAGCCAGCAATTGGTCCACCGGCACTTTGGGGTAGCTAATGCCCAGATCAAAACCAAAAGGCGATTGCTCGTTGCCGACTTCACCTTGTGCGCCTTCCAGCGTCAAGGGAAAGGCTTTGCCACGGTAGGCTTCAAAAGCAGCCTGACCATCCTGAGCCGCGGTTTCACCGTAGGCGCGCGGGCTGGGATTTTCAGGATAAGCGCTCCAGAAGTTGCGCTCCAGAATACTGCTCAAAGCCTGATCCAGCGTTGCCTGATGCGTCTTGAAAAAATCTGCTGCCATACAATGTGCTCCTGAAACTAGTAGGACGCCAAGCTGGGAAGCTGGCGTCCAGATTCTTGAAAAACCGCTATTTTGCTGCGGTCTTAGGTTTCCTGATCGAAGTCAATCACCACCCGGTCGGTAACCGGAAAGCTTTGGCAACTGAGCACGAAACCGCGGGCTACTTCGTAATCTTCCAATGCAAAGTTGGCGTCCATGTCCACTTCGCCCTCTACCACTTTGCAACGGCAGGTAGAACAAACCCCACCTTTACAGGAGTAAGGCAATTCCAGCCCTTGCTCCAGTGCCGCGTCCAGAATGCTGCTGTTGCTTTTGCTGATAGTCAGGTTGCGGGTAATGCCGTCCTGAATCACGGTCAGCTCGCACTCTTCCTTGCCCGGAGCCTTGCGCGACTCTTCGCCCGTACGCAGTGCACGTGGGCCTTTGGGAGCGCCGAACAGCTCGAACTTGATCTGGGATTTTTCCAGGCCGTTTTCCTGCAAGGCAGCAACCACCTGCTCGCTCATGTCCTGGGGACCACACACAAAGGCCACGTCCACACTGGCCGGGTCAAACCATTGCTGCATCAGCTGGCGCACTTTTTCGCCATCCAGACGGCCGTTGAACAGGTCGATATCCTGCGTTTCCCGGCTCATGATATACACGATGGAGAAACGTTCCATATAGGTGTTTTTCAGGTCCTCGATCTCTTCGCGGAACATGATGGCCGAGGAAGCACGGTTACCGAAAAACAGCGTGAAAGTGGACTTGGGCTCGGTATCCAGCGCGGTTTTTACCAGCGACAGAATCGGTGTAATGCCACTACCGACCGCAAAGGCGGCGTAACGGTGAGCCTGGCTGGGATCAAAGTCCACGGTGAAGTTGCCATCAGGCGGCATCACTTCCAGGGTGGCGCCCGCTTCCAGATGACTATTGGCCCAGGTGGAGAAAGCGCCATCATTCACACGCTTGATCGCCACGCGCAGCAACCGATCGTGCGGAGCCGCACAGATCGAGTAGGAGCGGCGCAATTCCTGGCCATCCAGGTGAGTGCGCAAGGTCAGGTACTGACCGGGACGAAACTGAAACACATCCTGCAAATCCTCGGGCACGGTAAAGGCCACCACCACGGCGTCGCGGGTGCTGCGGGAGACCGAGGCCACAGGAAGAGAATAAAACTGACTCATAGGACTAATGCGCCTTAAAGTAATCGAATGGTTCACCGCAGCTGATGCAGCGATACAGCGCTTTACAGGGTGTGGAGCCAAACTGGCTGATCACCCGTGTATGCGTGGAGCTGCATTGAGGACAGGCCACCACGGGCGCCTCGGGCTGACGCAGCAAACCAGAAATATCAACCGCACTTTGGGCCGGAGGAGCGATACCGTAGTCGCGCAAGGCCAGCTTGCCCTGCTCGCTCATCCAATCGGTCGTCCAGGCCGGTGACAACTTGGTATCCACCCGAACCTGCTCGATACCGGCCTGTTGCAAGGCCTGTTCAATCGAGTGGCTCATTTCGTACATCGCCGGACAACCGGAGTAGGTCGGTGTGATGGTGACCACACACACGTCCTGCTCCCAACTCACGTCACGCACAATGCCCAGGTCCAGCAGGGAGATCACGGGGATCTCCGGGTCTGGAACCGTGGCCAGCACTTGCATGACCTGCTCGGTGCTCCAGGTCTGTGTCATGGCGATCACCAAGTGGCGTCAGGATACATACGTGGCAGGTGCTGCATTTCTGCCAACAGAAACCCTAACGCTTCCGTGTGACGGCCTTGCGGACCACCACGGTAGGCCTTGTGCTGAGCATCCTGCTCGGCCGGGCAACGCAAGGTGGCGCGCTCCAGCGCATTCTGGATGTACTCCAGGCAAGGCTGCCACAGGCTGGCCATCAACGGCACAGCCTGACGCTGAGCCAGTTCCTCGGTGACCTCGTCATCCAGGAACAGCTCACCCAGGTAGAACCAGGCATCATCAATGGCTTTTTGCATGCGCTTGTGGCTTTCCGGGGTGCCATCACCCAGGCGCACGATCAAGTCGGTCGAGCGGCGCAGGTGATACAGCACTTCTTTATGCGCCTTCTGGGCAATCTCGCGAATCTGCTCGTCGCTGGATTCGATCAACTGCTCCAGCAGGAAGCAATGCCAGGCATCAAACAGGAACTGACGTGCCAGCGTGTCGCCGTAGTGACCATTCTCACGCTCCACCAACAAGTAGTTGGTGTACTCGTGGACGTCTCGGTGATAGGCCAGACGATCTTCGTCCCGGCCCTGACCTTCGGTCTCACCTGCCAGTGTCAGCCACATACGGGCCTGGCCCAGCAAGTCCAGTGCCGTATTGGCACAGGCCAGTTCTTCTTCCAGAGCCGGGCCGTGGCCAGTCCACTCACCCAGGCGCTGAGCCAGCACCAGGGTGGAATCGCCCATGCGCAGGGCGTAGGAAAACAAAGCTTTGTCCATACCAGTTCCTACATATTGATGCCGTCAGGCATGGGGAAAAACGTAGGGTGACGGTAGACCTTGGTGTTGGATGGCTCGAACAGCGGGCCTTTGTCACCAGGGCTGGAAGCAGCGATATCGGCTGCACGTACGACCCAGATGCTCACGCCTTCGTTACGGCGGGTGTACACATCACGGGCATTGTTGATGGCCATTTCGGCGTCCGGAGCATGCAGGCTGCCTACGTGCTTGTGGGCCAAGCCATGCTGGCTGCGAATGAAAACTTCCCACAGGGGCCAATCGTTCTTGCTCATAACTGAAAATTCCTTGCTGTGCAGCGGCGCTGTCAAAGCGCCTGCTGCGAATCGGATCGAATCAGAAACCGTGCTGGTTTCCTAGCCTTCTTGATCAGGCCACCTTGCGGACGGCTTCCTGCTTTTGGGCATGTGCATCCAGTGCATCACGGAACCAGGCGCCGTTCTCGTGGGCCTGGACTCGGGCTTCGAGTCGCTCACGATTACAGGGACCATTGCCCTTGATCACCGCCCAGAATTCTTCCCAGTCGATCTCGCCAAAGTCGTAGTGACCGCGCTCTTCGTTCCAGCGCAGATCAGGGTCAGGAATGGTCAGACCCAGGTACTCGGCCTGAGGCACGGTCTGGTCCACCATCTTCTGGCGCAGTTCGTCGTTGGAGAACAGCTTGATCTTCCACTGCATGGACTGGGCGCTGTTGGTAGAGTCCGCATCCGAAGGACCGAACATCATCAAGGCAGGCCACCACCAGCGGTTGATGGAATCCTGAACCATGGCCTTTTGCTCCGGCGTACCGTGCAAGCACATCTGAATCAGCAAGTCGTAACCCTGGCGCTGGTGGAAGGACTCTTCCTTGCACACGCGCACCATGGCACGGGCATAAGGACCGTAGGAGCAGCGGCACAGCGGAATCTGGTTGATGATGGCCGAGCCATCGACCAGCCAGCCGATCATGCCGATATCGGCCCAGTTCAATGTTGGGTAGTTAAAAATACTGGAGTACTTGGCTTTGCCCGACAGCAGATCGTCGACCAGTTTGTCACGGCTTACGCCCAGCGTTTCGGCCGCGCTGTACAGGTACAGACCGTGACCGGCCTCGTCCTGCACCTTGGCCATCAAGATGGCTTTGCGCTTGAGCGAAGGGGCACGAGTAATCCAGTTACCTTCGGGCAGCATCCCGACAACCTCGGAGTGTGCGTGCTGAGAAATCTGGCGAACCAAGGTTTTGCGATAGGCTTCGGGCATCCAGTCCCTGGCTTCGATGCGGACACCCTCATCGATGCGCTCTTGGAACCGACGCTCTTCGTCGGACATCTGCTCGATATCCTGGACCTGCTTGACGCCTGTCTCTACAAGTTGTGCATACATGACCATCCCCGGTAAGAGTGCAGAAAGCGCCCAAACAAATTTGTTTCGACGCAAACCATATACACTTCATTATTTAATACGAAAAATGTGATGTCAATCGTAAAACCGTATCATATGGCCTTGAAGCAGATACTTTAAGGGTAAATACTTAGACGTAAAAAAACCGAGGTGCGACAAATCGCTATCCTCGGTTTTGATCCTGCCAATGTGTCCCCGCCTACAGCTGCAGCGCGCTCACGAACCGTGCCGGGACCCGCATCCCTTCCGCCCTGCCTGCCCTTCCCGTTTACAGACGGATGAAGTGCTCGCGGTAGTGTTTCAGCTCGTCAATGGACTCGTAAATATCGGCCAAGGCCTCGTGGCGGCTTTGCTTGACGAAACTTTTAACCACTTCAGGCTTCCAACGCAAAGCCAGTTCTTTCAGAGTGCTGACATCCAGATTGCGATAGTGGAAGAAAGCCTCCAGACGAGGCATGTAGCGGTACATGAAACGACGGTCCTGGCTGATGGTGTTGCCACACAGGGGCGACTTGCCAGCCGGTACGTGCTCTTTCAGGAATTCCAGCAACTGATCCTCGGCTTGCGCTTCGGTCAGGGTAGAAGCTTTGACCTTGTCGATCAGGCCGCTACGGCCATGCGTACCCTTGTTCCAGGCGTCCATGCCATCGAGCAATGCATTGCTTTGATGAACCACCAGAACCGGACCTTCCGCCACCAGAGTCAAGTCTGCTTCTGTTACCACGACCGCAACTTCGATGATGCGCTCTTTATCCGGATCCAGTCCTGTCATCTCCATATCGAGCCAGACCAGACGCTGTGTATGAACCGCCATATAATCATTCCTCAAAACGCCCATTTTACATATAGCCGCCTACATGCTGACTTTGTTGTTCATTATCTTTCTGCTTGCAGACGTTTTGCTGCGCTTTTATTTAGGCCTGCGGCAGATCCGGCACGTTTATCGTCATCAGAACGAGGTGCCGGCCGAGTTTTCCGAACGCATTGGCCTGCATAGCCATCAACGTGCGGCACGCTACACCATTGCACGTACCCGGCTGGGTTTAAGCGAGCGTCTGGTAGAGGCCCTGGTCTTGCTGGGCTTTACGCTGCTGGGCGGTCTGCAATGGCTGGATGTCACGCTGGGCAACTGGATCAGTCATGAACTGCTGCGTCAGCTAACCCTGATTGGCACGGTCCTGGCGATTATGGGTGTCGTGGGCCTGCCTTTTGCCTGGTATCGCAAGTTTGTACTGGAAGCGCGCTTTGGTTTTAACCGCATGAAGCCTGCCCTGTTCTTTGCCGATACCGCCAAAACTCTGATCATCGTCCTGATTCTGGGTACACCCTTGTGTGCCGCCCTGCTCAGTCTGATGGATTGGGCCGGCCCTTCATGGCCCTGGTACGGCTGGGGTCTGTGGCTGGTTTTCAATCTGCTGGTACTGTGGCTGTACCCGCGCGTTATCGCCCCTATTTTCAATACCTTCAAACCACTGGAAGATGCCAGCCTGCGTGAACGCATCAATGCCCTGGCGCAACGTTGCGGCTTTCAAACCAATGGCTTGTATGTGATGGATGGCTCGCGCCGCTCTGCCCATGGCAATGCATACTTCACCGGCCTGGGTCGCCAAAAGCGCATCGTGTTTTTTGATACCTTGCTGAACAAGCTCCAGCCCGAAGAAGTGGAAGCCGTGCTGGCGCATGAACTGGGCCACTTCAAGCATCGCCATATCCAACGCCGTCTGCTGATCAGCGTATTCACATCCCTGATCTTTTTTCTGCTGGCCGGCTGGGCCTGGGGCAAGGTGGGCTTTTATACCGAGCTGGGCGTGATTCCCCAGTTAGGTCGCCCCAACGACGCCCTGGCCCTGATCCTGTTCTTTATGGTGGTGCCTACCTTCACCTTCTGGATGGGCCCCTTGAGCGCCCTGCTCTCGCGCCGGGACGAATATCAGGCCGACAGCTTTGCCGCCCAGCACAGCCAGGCCCAGGACTTGATCAGCGCCTTGCTCAAGCTCTATAACGACAATGCCGCAACCTTGACGCCCGACCCTATGCACTCTGCCTTTTACGATAGCCACCCCAACGCGATTGATCGCATTCGACACCTGAAAAGCCTGGCATGACATCTAAATACATTAGCGGTCTGGTGACCGCCGCCCACGGTCGTCACTACTTTGTCGAACTGCCTGATGGCGAAACGATCAAGTGCTTCCCTCGTGGAAAAAAAGCCGGGATTGCAGTGGGCGATCAAGTCGATGTGTTGATGCAAGCCAAAGGGGAAGGCTCTATTGAGGCGGTGCAGGAACGGCGCAATCTGCTGTATCGCTCTGACGACTTCCGCACCAAGCAGTTTGCCGCCAATATTGATCAGCTTCTGATTGTGGTGGCACCGGAACCCGTGTACTCCGAAGACCTGCTGGGGCGTGCCCTGGTCGCGGCCTGGAGTGTGGATATTGAGCCGGTGATTATTCTGAACAAGGCCGATCTGAGCACCCACCTGGAACGGGCACGCACCAAGCTGGCCCCTATCGCCGCCCTGGGCGTCCCTATTCTGGAAATGGTGGCGCTGGAGCCAGAACAGACACGGGAAGCCCTGGCTCCCTGGCTGGCGAACAAGCGCACATTGCTGCTGGGGCAAAGTGGCATGGGTAAATCCACCCTGCTCAATGCTCTGGTCCCGGATGCCGGCGCACTGACCCAGGAATACTCGCAAGCCTTGGGTGCGGGCCGACACACGACCACCAGCACCCGCCTGTATCACCTGCCCAATAGCGGCGACCTGATCGACAGCCCCGGCTTCCAGGCCTTTGGCCTGTCGCATATGACACAGGAAGATATTGCGCACGGCTTCCCCGATTTCCGAAAAGCGGTGGAGTCCTGCCGCTTTTATAACTGCACCCACAGGCATGAACCGGGCTGTGGCGTGCTGGCGGCCATCGAAGCAGGCAGCATTCACCCTGAACGGCACGCGCTATACCAGCGTTTGCTGGCCGAGCACGAAAACAAGCCACGCTATTAAGGGAACAAGGGGCAAAGCAAAACGCCCCTTTTTTGTGAAGGCGGGATACGCTGCAAAGCGCCCGCCTGTCAGGCCTGATTACAGGCCTTTGGCGTGAGTATCCCCACCGGCAGACAACTGCACCCAGGCAGCCGACAAGTGGTGATAAAGATTACGGATCAAGACCGCCGTAGCACCCCAGATAAAGTACGGCCCCCAAGGGATGGAGAAGTAGTAACGCCCTGCCCCGTCCAGCAAATCGGCGTGATGCAATTGATGACGCTGCGGGTCCAGCAGGACCGACAAGGGCACTTCAAAGACCTCGGCCACTTCAGAGCTATCGGGCAACACCTGAAAACCCTCTTGCAGCTCGCCAATAATGGGGCGCATCGCAAACTGGGTACTGGTCACAAAAATAGGATGCTGACCCAGATAACGCACAAAGCGCGGCTCGATGCCGATCTCTTCCTGGGTTTCACGCAAGGCGGCTTCGACCGGCCCCAGATCCGAGGCTTCAATACGTCCACCGGGAAAACTGATCTGCCCCGCATGATTGTGCAGGTGCATGGCCCGACGCGTAAAAATGACGGTAGGCCCTTCGGGGCGCTGCATCACGCCAATACAGACGGCGGAGCGCACATTCATGGAACCGGGCAAAAACTCTGGATAAAAGGAGCTGCGAAACAAAGGCTCGACCTGCCACTGTATGGGCTGGGCAAAAGCGCTACGCAGAAAATCCAGTTGCTGGGCCTGAGCAGGCAATTCAGGCAAAGAATCTAATGCAACCAGAGGCTGGCTGCGAGGGTCGAATCCAGGAACGATAACGGGCCTGATACGAGGCTTATCCATAAGAACTGGTATGTGATCCCACATAAAAACAAAGGCACCCGCCTGGGTGCCTTTGCATCGCTGTTCGCTTGGGAATTAGTTACCCGAACGACGAACGAGTTTTTCTTTGATGCGAGCGGCTTTACCCGAGCGATCGCGCAGATAGTACAGTTTAGCACGACGCACAGCGCCACGACGCTTGACTTCGATGCTGGCGATCTGAGGGGAATACAGCTGGAATGTACGCTCAACAGCTTCGCCCGAAGAAATCTTGCGAACGATGAAAGAAGAGTTCAGACCACGATTGCGACGGCCGATAACCACGCCTTCGTAAGCCTGGACACGCTTACGCGTACCTTCAACCACGTTTACGTTCACAACAACAGTGTCACCAGGACCGAACTCGGGAGGCAGCTTGCCACCGGTCAGGCGCTGGATTTCTTCTTGCTCAAGAATAGCGATCAAATCCACGATTGACTCCAAAACCATCGTATCAGCCGCACACATTATAAAAATCGCGCTGACAGAGGATGAAAAAATGATTAGCCCATGATTCTATCAGCAAAAAGCCTGAATTACCAAGCTTTTTGACTGATCGCAGCGTCGTTTCCCGGCGTTTAACTACGCTAAAATACGACACTTTGGGCACGGTGCCCCCGTATTAAACGCAGCAAAGGCGGAAATTTACTCGCTTCGCCCTCCCCTTGGCAAAAAGGGGCCGACCTTATCAAAGGACACAGTCTATGCATGCTGAATACAAAGTCCCTGGCGGCAAGCTGGTCGTGATCGATCTGGATGTCAAAGACCATATGATCGAACAAGCACGATTGAGCGGCGACTTTTTTCTGGAACCCCCCGAAGCACTGAGCCTGATCAACCAGGCCCTGCAGGGTCTGTCCGTCAACAGCAGTGCCGAAGAAATTGCGGCTCACGTTAGCCGCGCCCTGCCCAAGGACATTGAAATGTTCGGTCTGGACCCGCAAGCCATTGGCGTGGTCGTGCGGAGGGCCTTGGCATGATGAGCTGGAACGAGTTGCCCTGGGAACTGGTCCATATGGAGCCGCAACCCGCTGCCCTGCATATGGCCCTGGATGAAATCATCACCCAGGAAGTCAGTGAAGGCACCCGCGCCCCCACCCTGCGCATCTGGGAGTGGCAGGAAGCGGCAGTGGTGATTGGGCGTTTCCAGTCCTTGCGCAATGAAATTGAAGCCGAGGCAGCTGCCCGTCACGGTATACGCGTCGTGCGCCGTATCAGTGGCGGTGGTGCCATGTTCATCGAGCCAGGCAACACCATAACGTATTCGCTTAGCGTACCCAAGCAGTTTGTAGCCGGCATGACGTTTCAGGAGTCCTACGAGTTTCTGGATTCCTGGGTGATCGAAGCCCTGCGCGAAATTGGTATTGATGCCTGGTACCAACCGCTGAACGACATTACCAGTGCTGGTGGAAAAATTGGCGGCGCCGCACAAGCACGCCGTGGCAATGCTGTCTTGCACCATGTGACCATGGCCTACGATATTGATGCTGACAAGATGCTGGAAGTCCTGCGCATCGGTAAGGAAAAACTCTCGGACAAAGGCACCACCAGCGCCAAGAAACGCGTGGACCCTATCCGCAGTCAAACCGGCATGAGCCGCGAGGCTGTGATTGAAGCCATGCTGGACGTGTTCCGCAAAAAGACGGCACTTCAACCCCGCACACTGGAAACACCCACACTGGAGCAGGCCGAAAAACTGGCACGCGACCGTTTCCTGTCAAACGACTGGACACAACTGGTGCCCTGATCGCCCCTTGGAACAGCACAAGGGCGTGGCCTTAAAACCCGCCCATGCTGCCCAACCACAACAAGCCAGGAATACTGGCACCCCACACGGCAACCAAACATACATCCATGACCTTGGCCTTGAAAGACAGAGGCTTGGTAAATGGGCTGGACGAGGCCGCGGAACGGACAGGGCCACGGAAACGTGGAGTGGCTTGAGGACGGTAATGACGGCTCGGACTGGACATGGCTAACTCCGTTTACTGTTTTCTTATACAGCACTGTACTTAAAACCAGCATCGAGTGCAATTAGTACCTGCGCTGATGTTGCGCCTTGTCCACTGATGCGCTGAGCCCAAGCGAGAGCCGTCTACCTGAAAAGGCTGTACCCACAAAAAAGCCCTCGTGCCATAAGCAGGAGGGCTTTTTGTCTGAGCCTAAAGGCCAAGTGGCGATTACTTGTTAGGCTGAGGCGTCACACGCAGGTAAGGACGGATCTCGGTGTAGCCTTTGGGGAATTTCTGCTTCAGAACTTCCGGATCTTTCAGGCTGGGAACGATGATCACGTCGTCGCCGTCTTCCCAGTTCACTGGCGTGGCCACGCTGTGGCTGTCGGTCAGTTGCAGGGAATCGATCACGCGCAGGATCTCGTTGAAGTTGCGGCCCGTGCTGGCTGGGTAAGTGATGATCAGACGCACTTTCTTGGCCGGGTCGATGATGAACACCGAACGCACTGTCACGGTGGTGCTGGCGTTGGGGTGGATCATATCGTACAGATCCGACACCTTGCGGTCAGCATCAGCCAGGATGGGGAAGTTAACGGTGGTTTTTTGAGTTTCGTTGATGTCATCAATCCACTTGCCGTGGGAATCAACGTCGTCAACGGAAACGGCAATCACTTTCACGCCGCGCTTGGCGAACTCATCCGCCAGCTTGGCGGTGTAACCCAGTTCGGTGGTGCACACAGGCGTAAAGTCGGCTGGGTGGGAGAACAGAACGCCCCAGCTATTACCCAAGAACTCGTGAAACTTGATGGTGCCAGCGGAGGATTTTTGTTCAAAATCAGGGGCCAGGTCACCCAGACGAAGTGTAGCCATTACGTTCCTCTTTTCGAAATGCAGCCGCGATCAGGAGATCACCGACTTAAATAATCAGGACTAGTCAGATGATTTTGTCAGTATAAAGAGTACGTTTCAAATAATTAAACGTTATATCAATATACCCAAAAAAGGCCCGGCAGCCAAAGAAGCTGCGCGGGCCTTCATGCCTTGGGGCTGATCGAGTTACAGCAGCTCAGTCGACAGGTAAGGAGTCAGCTCCACACCATCCGCTACGGACTGTGCCAAGGCACCGGCACGTGGCAGCAAGTGGCTGGCAAAGAACACGCTGGTCGAGAGCTTGCGGCGCAGGAATGGATCCTGACTGCCTTCGCTCAATGCTTTCTCCGCAGCCAAAGCGGCACGGGCCATTTGCCAGCCAGTCAGCACATAGCCGGACAGCATCAGGAATGGCACGCTGCCCAGGAACACGGCAGGCAGGTCTTTCTGAGCGTTCATCAGAGTGAACATGGCAGCGCGTTCCACGCTCTTCACACCGGCTTCCAGACGATCGGCGATCAGGGTCAAGGCCGCTTTGTGATCACCGCCTTGAGCCGCACGTTCACGCAACTTGGCAACAGTTGCGCCCAACTCGGGAGCCAGGCCCTGGATCACAGCGCCGGCATCACGCAGAACCTTGCGACCGATGAAGTCATTGGCCTGAATCGCGGTTGTCCCTTCGTAGATAGGCAGAATGCGCGAGTCGCGGTAATGCTGGGCCGCACCAGTTTCCTCGATAAAGCCCATACCACCGTGCACCTGCACGCCCAGGGAAGTCACTTCCAGGGACATTTCAGTGCTGAAACCCTTGACCACAGGCACCAGGAACTCGTACAGGGCCTGGTAGCGCTTGCGGGCATTTTCGTCAGCACTGTGACGCGCCTTGTCGTTCACACCGGCAGCAAAGTAAGCCAAGGCACGGGAGCCTTCCGTCAGAGCACGCATTTGCACCAGCATGCGCTGCACGTCGGGGTGATGGGCAATCGACACGGCCTTGCCGCCAGTCAGAGGCGCACCCTGTACACGCTCGTTGGCGTATTCAAGAGCCTGCTGGAATGCACGTTCGGCCACGGCGATACCTTGCACACCCACCGCATAACGGGCCGCGTTCATCATGATGAACATGTACTTCAGGCCTTCGTTTTCCTTACCGACCAGGTAGCCGACGGCACCCTCGCCCACATCACCCTTGCCCGAGCCGTACAGCAGCACAGCGGTTGGGCTACCGTGGATGCCCAGTTTGTGCTCCAGCGAAGCACACCAGACATCGTTACGCGCGCCCACGGAACCATCGTCGTTCACCATGAACTTGGGCACGATGAAAAGCGAGATCCCTTTCACACCGGCAGGCGCATCAGGCGTACGAGCCAGCACCAGATGGACGATGTTCTCGGCCATATCGTGCTCACCGTAGGTGATGAAAATCTTTTGACCGCTGATGCGGTAGCTGCCGTCATCCTGAGGAACAGCACGGCTGGCAACCTGGGCCAGATCCGAACCGGCCTGAGGCTCGGTCAAGTTCATGGTGCCGGTCCAGCGGCCTTCCAGCAAAGGAGGCAGGAAACGTTGTTTCTGTTCTTCCGAGCCAACCATGGACACGGCTTCGATTACGCCGTCGGTCAGCAAAGGACACAGGGAAAAAGCCAGGTTGGCAGCATTGATGTTTTCACATGCCACGGCGCCGATCAGCTTGGGCAAGCCTTGGCCACCCAGTTCGGCTTCGTGCTGCAAACCCTGCCAGCCAGCTTTTGCAAATTCTTCAAAGGCTTTCTTGAAGCCGGGTGTGGTGGTGACCACACCATCATTCCACTTGGCGCCATTCTGATCACCGGCGCGGTTCAAAGGTGCTACTTCCTGCTCAACGAAGCGGGCGTTCTCATCAATAATGGCATCGATCAACTCGGCCGAGAAATCCTCAAAGCCAGGCAATTCCAGCACACCAGGTAGATCAGCCAGCTCTGTAAGTGCAAAGCGGATGTCTTGGGTGGGTACACGATACGTCATGAACACTCCTACACAGAAACAAAAAGGACCGAAGCCACAATCAGGCCCCTAGGATATACGCACTGAAAAAAAGCCTGCTGGAGAAGTCCCCAGCAGGCCGATGGGCGCTTAGAGCGCTTTTTCTAACTCAGGCACAGCTTCAAACAGATCCGCGACCAAACCGTAGTCGGCCACGCCAAAAATAGGCGCTTCGGGATCTTTGTTGATCGCCACGATAACCTTGGAGTCTTTCATGCCAGCCAAGTGCTGGATGGCACCGGAAATACCCACGGCCACGTACAGCTGAGGAGCCACGATCTTGCCTGTCTGACCCACCTGCCAGTCGTTCGGAGCATAGCCGGCGTCCACTGCAGCGCGCGAAGCACCCAGTGCGGCACCCAGCTTGTCAGCCAGACCGTCCAGCAATTTGAAGTTTTCGGCGCTGCCCATACCGCGACCACCGGACACGACCACACCGGCACCCGCCAGCTCAGGACGGTCGCTCTTGGCCACTTCACGGCTGACGAACGTAGAACGGCCCGAATCAGCCACGGCGCTCAGCTCTTCAACAGCGGCGCTACCACCTTCAGCGGCCACAGCGTCAAAGGCGGTGGTACGCACGGTGATCACTTTAACGGCATCGCTGGACTGAACGGTCGCCACAGCATTACCGGCATAAATAGGACGGGTGAAGGTATCCGCCGACTCCACGGACAAAATGTCCGACACTTGGGCAACATCCAGCTTGGCCGCAACGCGAGGGGCAATGTTCTTGCCCGAAGCGGTTGCCGGGAACAGGATGTGGCTGTAATTGGAGGCGATGGCCAGCACTTGGGCAGCCACGTTCTCGGCCAGTCCTTCAGCCAATGCAGGACCATCGGCCAACAGGACTTTGCTGACACCCTGAGCCTTGGCAGCCGCCTGGGCCACGCCAGCAGCCTGGTTACCTGCGACCAGAACATGCACATCACCGCCGATCTTCTGAGAGGCAGCCAGGGCGTTGAGCGTTGCAGCCTTCAGCTGCTGATTGTCGTGCTCGGCAATAACAAGAATAGCCATTTAAATCACCTTCGCTTCGTTCTTCAGTTTCTCGACCAGTGTGGCAACATCGGGCACCATAATGCCGGCAGCACGAGCTGGAGGCTCAGTCACTTTCAGAGTTTTGATACGAGGAGCCACATCAATGCCCAGCTCTTCGGGAGTCAGGGTTTCCAAAGGCTTTTTCTTGGCCTTCATGATGTTGGGCAGTGTCACGTAACGAGGCTCGTTCAGGCGCAGGTCGGTGGTGATCACAGCGGGCAAGCTCAGTTTCAGTGTTTCCAGACCGCCGTCCACTTCACGAGTGACCGACACACTGTCGCCCGAAACTTCAACTTTGCTGGCAAAAGTGGCTTGTGGCCAGTCCAGCAAGGCAGCCAGCATTTGACCAGTCTGGTTAGCGTCGTCGTCGATCGCCTGTTTACCCAGGATCACGAGCTGAGGCTGCTCTTTGTCCACCACGGCCTTGATCAGCTTGGCCACGGCCAAGGGCTGCAATTCAGCGTCGGTTTGCACCAGGGTGGCCCGATCCGCACCAATGGCCAAGGCCGTGCGCAGCGTTTCCTGGCTTTGTGCAACGCCGCAAGAAAGAGCGATCACTTCAGTGGCTGCACCGCTTTCTTTGAGGCGAGTGGCCTCTTCGACAGCGATTTCGTCAAAGGGGTTCATGGACATTTTCACATTGGCAATGTCCACCCCGGTTTGGTCAGATTTCACGCGCACCTTGACGTTATAGTCAACTACGCGTTTCACGGGTACTAACACCTTCATGTAATGTTCTCCAGTGCAGTCTTAAATAAAAATTATTCTGTTGAAATAAGGCTTTAGAAGAATTCCAAAGCCCGAAGCCACTCGCCTAAAGCCCGGCGAAGGCCTTGATGTGAGCCACCACGCTGCGCCCCAGGGACGAGGGATCGTACCCCCCTTCCAGCATACTGACCAGACGTTGTCCGGCACTAGGCGCACTGGCCTGGACCACCATAGCGGTCAATTCCGCATAATCGGCCTCAACCAAGCTGAGCTGTCCCATTTCATCTTCACGGTGGGCATCAAAGCCGGCCGAGAAAAAGACAATTTCAGGGGCAAACGCCTCTATGCGGGGCAAACAAACCTGTTTGAACAGATCGATAATCTGAGCAGACTTGGTGTAGGCCTCAACCGGTATATTTACCATGTTTTGCGCCGCCGGGTCCTGAAAGGAATCAGGAAAAAACGGAGACTGAAAGAAACTGCACATCAGAACCCGCTTGTCGCCGGCAAAAATCTGCTCGGTTCCATTGCCGTGGTGCACATCAAAATCCACGATCAGCACACGCTTGAGGCCATATTTTTCCATCGCATAGGCCACGGCCACAGCGATATTGTTAAAAAAACAAAACCCCATCGCCCGCGCCCGCTCGGCATGATGACCGGGAGGTCGTACCGCACAAAATGCGCCCGTCGCCCCTTCGTTCATGACGCCATCGACTGCATCCAGGCCCGCTCCGGCAGCGGCATAGGCTGCTTCCAGAGTGTGCGGGTTCATCAAGGTGTCCGGATCGATATTGAAATACCCCTGCTGCGGCAATTGCTCTTTGAGCTTTTGCACATAAGCGGCATCGTGTACCCGCAAGATATCCTCATCCGTCGCCAGCCTTGCCTGTCGCTGAGCCAGATAGGATGCCAGACCGCTTGATAGCAGTTGATCGTTTATGGCATCCAGTCGCTGCGGACTTTCCGGATGCCATCGGCCCATCTCATGCAAATGGCATGATGGATGGATAAAATATAGTGTCTCCATGAGGATGGATTATGTTCAGACCCACTCGAATTTTGCAAGCAGTACTGATCGCGCTGAGCACTGCCGGCTGCGCCACAACCACTTCCCAAGCTCCGACCACGGACACCAAACCCAGCAGCGGCGCGGCTTTCCAGACCTCGGCAAAAAAAACCGGCACCGTCGCAATCAAGGCTTTGGCCGAACCCGCGTCCATTCAGGCCGGTGAATCTCGCTCTGGTCGGACACAATTTTTTAAATTAAACGGTGAATTAAACGATGACATTGCGAGCTACGCCCAGGAAGTGGCGACAGTACGCAAGATCCCGCTGGATGTCGTCACCGATATGTTGCAGCAAGCTCAATATAACGAGACCGCCGCCAAATTAATGCGCCCCACCAAAGGGCGCATCAAGCGCAGTTGGGTAACGTATAAAAAACGCAATGTAGACCCGGCCCGCATTCAAGGTGGCGTCCAGTTCTGGCAAAAACATCGCCTGGCCTTGGACCAGATTTCCAAAGACTATGGTGTACCGCCCTCTATTATTGTGGCCATCCTGGGCGTGGAAACCGTCTACGGCAAAATCATGGGCGACTTCAAAGTGCTGGATGCCTTGTTTACGCTGGGCTTTGCCTATCCGGATGACAGCCGTCCCGAGCGTGGCCAGTTGTTCCGTGATCAATTAGCGGACCTGATCGAATTGCATTATCAAGGCGAGCTGGACGCACGTATTGTTCAAGGCTCGTTCGCAGGCGCTATGGGTATGTCCCAGTTCATGCCCGGCAGCTTGATACGCTATGCCGTCGATGGCGATGGAGATGGCCGTATTGATCTGCGCAATAACCCAGCCGATGCCATGGCGTCGATTGCCAACTTCTTGCGTGCACACGGCTGGGAACCCGGCCTGCCGGTTTTCGCTCCGGTCGAATTGAGCAACGCAAGTAAAGCGATGGTGGACGGCGGCATTTATCCCAAACTTAGTTGGGCACAATTGAATAATGCCGGTGCGACGGTGAAAGGTCAGAGCCAGAACGCAGGCCCCTGGCAGCAGGCTCAATTAGGTGTAGTGAACCTGGTGGACGAGCCACGCAATACCACCGAGTATCGCCTGGGCACGCCCAACTTCTTTGCCATTACCCATTACAACCGCAGTTACTTTTATGCCAGCTCGGTCGCCGATCTGGCTTCCGAACTGGCCAAACAAATGGGCTATGGCAACCCTAATTAATTAAAGATGCCGGTAGACAGGTAACGGTCGCCACGGTCGCACACAATAAACACGATCGTGGCGTTTTCTACGCGCTGAGCAACGCGCATGGCAGCCACCAAGGCACCGCCGGACGAAATACCGGCACAGATCCCCTCTTCAGCGGCCATACGGCGCGTCATGATCTCGGCCTCTTGCTGGCCAATTTCCTCGAACATATCCACTTTGGAGGGATCGTAAATTTTGGGCAGATACTCTTCTGGCCATTTACGAATGCCGGCAATTTGCGCCCCTGGTGCAGGCTGAGCCCCCACCACCACTATGCCGCTGTTCTGGCTGCGCAAGTAATTACCCACCCCCATGATGGTGCCCGTCGTGCCCATGGCGCTGACAAAGTGAGTGACCTGACCATCGGTTTGCTGCCAGATTTCCGGGCCGGTGCTATGCACGTGCGCCGCTGGATTATCCTTGTTGGCAAACTGATCCAGCACCTTGCCCTGCCCTTCAGCCTGCATCTTCAACGCCAGATCACGGGCATATTCCATACCGCCTTGATCCGCAGGCGTCAGAATCAACTTCGCGCCATAGGCTGTCATGGAAGCACGACGTTCCAGCGACAGGTTATCGGGCATGATCAAAATCATTTTGTAGCCACGCACGGCCGCAATCATGGCCAGGGCAATACCAGTATTGCCACTGGTGGCCTCGATCAAGGTGTCTCCCGGCTTGATATCACCGCGGCGCTCGGCCTCTTGAATCATGGAACTGGCAGCACGGTCTTTCACCGAACCGGCAGGGTTATTGCCTTCCAGCTTGGCCAACACGACATTACCGCGTGCCTGCCCAAACTCGCCTGGAATACGCTGCAAGCGAACCAAGGGGGTTTGGCCAACGGTATCTTCAATGGTGGGATAGTTTTTCATCGATCAATCTCTTACCTTGAGCAAGAAGGCAGCCAGCTCGCACTGACTGCCCATGCAGACTAAACAAACTACTAGCTTAAAGCGAGTCTACGCCCAGGGCTACGGCTTTCTTCTTATATCCGCATCGACCGTATTGGAAACCGCCTTGCTGGCGGCTTTGGCAGGCTCCACTTTCAGGCCCGACTGCTCCATCGTAACGATCTTTTTCGCGCCTATCCCTTTGACCCGGTCCGCCAAATCCTGCAAAGAGTCGAAAGGGCCACCCCGCTGGCGCTCCTCCAGAATCAACTCGGCCGTGCGGGGGCCTATACCTTTAATTTGCTGCAATTGTTGAGCATCAGCCGTATTCAAATCCACCGCGGCAGCCAAGCTCCAGGGCCCCAATAAACATAGGGCAAGCAGAAAGCGAAGAACGGATGCACGCCAACCTTGCATTGAGTGCAACCAGCGATGGGAAACGGGGGACAAGATCAGGGAGGTAGACATGATAAAGGCTCCTTGGAAAGAAGCCTTTATGGTGCTGCCTGGATGAATGCAAAAGCGGGCCGGAGACCGCATTTAGCCATGCGTGGCAGCCCGCATGGACGTTAAAGCCCTGCTGCTTAGCGCAGAGCCCCCGACTGCAGCAGACGGCGTACGTACTCAGCGACACCCGTCTGTACATCGTGGAAAGGCTTGTCGTAACCAGCCGCACGCAGCTGTGTCAGGTCTGCCTGGGTGTGGCTTTGATAACGGCCTTTCAGATCATCGGGAAACGGGATGTATTGCAGAAACTGCTGCGTCACCAACTCTTCCAATGTCAGGGCAGGCAAGCCATCATGCTCACGCAAGGTGTTGACGACGGTCTGGGCTACATCATTGAACGGCTGGGCACGTCCCGAACCGCAGTTGAACACGCCCGACTGCTTGTCCTGACCCAGGAAATGCAGATTCACCGACACGACATCATCAATAAAGACGAAGTCACGTTGCTGACCGCCATCCACATAGCCATCCCAGCCACCAAACAAGAGTACATGACCGTCGCGACGGTATTGCAGCATATTGTGATAAGCCACCGAGGCCATACGACCTTTGTGCTGCTCTTGTGGACCATAGACATTGAAGTAACGCAGGCCGACCACTGGCGCACGCAGACTATCCAGATGACGACGCAGCACTTGGTCGAACAGAAACTTGGAATAGCCGTAGACGTTCAACGGCGCTTCGTTGCTGAGGTCCTCGGCATACAAGGGACCCGCACCGTAAACAGCGGCGGACGAAGCATACAAGAGAGGAATACGCTTGGCCTGGCAGTACTCGAAGATTTCCAGCGTCACGCGGTAGTTGTTGTCCATCATGAACTGACCATTGCGCTCGGTCGTATCCGAACATGCGCCCTGGTGCAACACAGCTTCAATATTGGAGAACTCGTCGCGCGCCAACCGGGCACGGAAATCGTCCTTGTCCATATAGTCGGCAATTTGGCCATGCACCAGATTGACGAACTTGTCGCCATCGCTCAGGTCGTCCACCACCAGAATGTCAGTCACACCCTGCTGGTTCAGGCCTTTCACCAAATTGCTGCCAATAAAGCCAGCGCCACCGGTCACTACGATCATGCCAATTCCTTTGCCGTCACAATGGACGTACCCAATTTTCCGACCACGATACCACCCGCGCGGTTCGCCCAGCGCATGGCCTGCAACCAGTCCAGACCCGCCGCTCGCATCACCGCCAGCGTTGCCAATACCGTGTCCCCGGCACCCGAGACATCGAACACCTCTTGTGCCTGCGCATCCACATGCTCACGCCCCTGCTCGGTGAACAAGGTCATCCCTTGTTCGGAACGGGTAATCAGCAAGCATTCCAAATTCAGCTTGCGACGCAAATCTTGAGCGCGTCGCATCAAATCATCTTCATCTTTCCAGGCGCCCACGGCTTCCTGCATTTCCGAACGATTCGGCGTCAGAATAGTGGCCCCTTGATAGCGCTCGTAGGTTTTGCCTTTGGGATCGACCAGAACAGGAATGTTCTTCGATCGTGCCAACGCAATCAAACTTTCTACCTGGGCCAAAGCGCCTTTCGCATAGTCCGACAAGACCAGCACCTGATGCTGATCCAGTAAGTCGCTCATGTTTTGCTGCAACTGATCCAAAGCGCTGCTGGCCGGGCTTTCTTCAAAATCCACACGCAGCAATTGTTGCTGACGCCCCAGCACGCGCAGCTTCAGCGATGTGGGCATGACCGGATCTTGCACCCAATGCGCCTGAACATGGTCCGCTTCAGCCAGTTCACGCACAGTCTTGCCCGCTTCGTCCTGCCCAATCACGCCCAAGAGACTGGCCTGGGCACCCAAAGCGGCAATATTGCGTGCCACGTTGGCGGCACCACCCAGACGGTCCTCTACCCGCCCCATCTTGACCACAGGAACGGGTGCTTCGGGGGAGATACGATCCACATCGCCAAACCAGTAACGGTCCAGCATGACGTCACCCACGACCAGCACACGGCTGGCCGCGACGGCTTCACCAGGAAAAGTCATCATTTCAGCTCCTCCAGACGGCGAGGGGCATAGGTTTCCCAGGAGTTGCAGCCGGGGCATTGCCAATAGAAATGGCGAGCCTCAAAACCGCAAGAACTGCAGGAATAACGATCCAGACGCTGGGTGTGACGATGTATCAAGGAACGCAGCAGGCTTAAATCCGCACCTGCAATAATCTGATCGACACCGACAGCCTCCGCGCCTTCGGTACTTTCCTTGCCCTGCCCTTGATCCTGGAGTTCAACTTCCAGCATCTTGTCCAGACCCAATAAAGAAGGATGGGCACGCAAGGCATCACGGGCAAACGCCCAAGCCTGCAAATGGCCTTCCTGTTCGCGCAGAACACGGAACAGCACATTGAAAATATCCAGGCTGGGATGCTGCTGATAATGACTGCGCAGCATGGCAACGCCCTCTTCGCCCCGACCCAGCTTGCGGTAACTGTCCAGCAGCTCGGTCGCGTACAGGCCCACATATTCAGGCGCGCTGCTCAAAATGGAAACCAGGTAAGCCCGCTCCTGCTCGCTCTGGCCTTGCATACGCGCCACACGAGCACGCAAACCGGCAACCCGCGCCTGAGAAGCATACATGCCTTGGCCCGTGCCCAGCTTGCGAATGGCATTATCCGCCTCGTCCAAAGCTTTGGCAGCCCGTTCAAAATCAGGCTGCTTGCCTTGCAACGCCCCTTCAGCCTGCTCACACTGGTAATGCACCAGTTGCGGCACAGGCTCATCGACCAAGGCACGCAAACGGCGCACCGCTTCAATGGCACGCGGCCAATCGTGCTCGGACTCATAAATACGGATCAAGGCGCGCATGGCCGGAATAGCAAAGCGCGTTTCACGCACCGCTTCAAAAGCGGCCTCGGCCCGGTCCAGCATGCCAGCTTTCAGGAAATCCTGGGCAATCTGAAACTGGGCATTTTCACGATCTGCAACCGGCAGATCAGCGCGCGACAGCAGACTTTGATGCACTCGGATGGCGCGCTCCATTTCACCACGACGGCGAAACAGGCTACCCAGTGCAAAGTGCAGCTCGGTGGTTTCGGGGTCCAGCTTGGCCACTTCCACAAAGGCGTCAATGGCACGATCCGGCTCTTCATTGAGCAGGAAGTTCAAACCCTTGAAATAGGAGTCCGGCAAGGTGCGAGTTTCGGACATCATCTGCCGAAAATCCACCCGCGCGGCGACCCAGCCCAAGGCAAATAGAATTGGTACAAAAACCAACCACCAGGTTTCAAAATCCACTGTTTACTCCAAGGACTTACAAAGGCGCCAGCGGGGCGACGGTCTCGGGCGCCACAGCAGCCGTATTCACGGGCGATTGCTGCGCTTGCTCCAGTCTGTCTTGCAGACGGTCCATTTCGCGGCGCAGGCGGTTGACCTCGCGACGGCGGCGCATCACCGCGCCCACCATCAAAAGCAGCCCCAACACCAAACCTAAAATAAACGCGGCCAGCATTACGACGATCAGCGGAACGTCTTGAATAATATGCTCGGCGAAAAAGCTGACTTGCACCGGTTCCGTGTTTTTCAGTGCGAACAGCAGCACGATCACAAAAACGAGCAGACGCAGTACCCAGACTAGATAGCGCATTTTTAGGGCTCCAACAGTGTTTTTATAATGTCTGATTGTACGTGCAAGCGGAATTTAGCGCACACGCAAAACAGGCCCTGAAAAGGGCCTGTGTAATCAGTATGCAAGTAGGTCTTAACCGTGACGGACTCTCGCATTGAGCTGCTCGAAGGCAGACGACTGGTCGTCTGCTTCGATTTGCTCTTGCTCGAGAAAGACAGAATCGACTCGCTCGCGCAATTCCTTGCCGGCTTTGAAGTGCGGCACCTGTTTGCCAGGCACCATCACTTTTTCACCCGATTTGGGATTGCGCCCTACCCGCGGCGAGCGGGTAGAGAGCGAAAAGCTGCCAAACCCTCGGATTTCGATCCGTTGACCACTGGCCAGGGCCTGGGTCATAGAATCCAAAACCGTTTTCACGGCGAAATCCATATCGCGCAGAGCCAGCTGCGGATAGCGGCTGGCCAACAACGCGATCAGCTCAGACTTTGTCACGCTGATTAACCGTCGTCACGTTGCTGCTGGTCCAGCTTGGCACGCAGCAGAGCACCCAGATTGGTCGTACCGGACGAAGCGCTGGCTTCGGTCAGGCGGGCCATGGATTGAGCGGTTTCGGCGGTATCACGAGCCTTGATGGACAACTGAATCGAACGGGTCTTGCGATCCACGCTCAAGATCATGGTTTCGATTTCCTGACCTTCTTTCAGAGCCGTCGTGGCATCTTCAACACGGCCCGAGGAGATCTCGGAGGCGCGCAGGTAGCCTTCAACGTCCAGCGACAGAGTTACAACAGCACCCTTGGCTTCCACGGACTTGACGACGCCGCTAACCACGGCACCCTTGTCGTAGGTTGCTACGAAGTTGTTGAACGGATCGCCTTCCAGCTGTTTGATACCCAGGGAAATGCGCTCTTTGTCGGTGTCGATGCCCAGAACCACGGCGTCAACTTCGTCGCCCTTCTTGAAGTTGCGAACGGCTTCTTCGCCAGTCTCGGACCAGGACAGGTCGGACAGGTGAACCAGACCGTCGATGCCGCCAGGCAGGCCAACAAACACGCCGAAGTCGGTGATGGACTTGATGCCACCGCGAACCTTGTCGCCGCGCTTGAAGTTGATGGCGAAATCTTCCCATGGGTTGGCACGGCACTGTTTCATGCCCAAGGAGATACGACGACGATCTTCGTCGATTTCCAGAACCATGACTTCGACTTCTTCACCCAAGGTCACAACCTTGCGTGGGTCAACGTTCTTGTTGGTCCAATCCATTTCGGATACGTGAACCAGACCTTCGATACCGTCTTCCACTTCAACAAATGCACCGTAGTCGGTCAGGTTGGTAACCTTGCCGAACAGACGGGTGTTTTGTGGGTAGCGACGTGCCAGACCGATCCATGGATCTTCGCCCAGCTGCTTGACGCCCAGGGAGACGCGGCTCTTTTCCTGATCGAACTTGAGGACCTTGGCTTCGATTTCCTGACCCACCTGCAGAACTTCGGATGGGTGACGAACACGGCGCCATGCCATATCGGTGATGTGCAGCAGACCGTCGATGCCGCCCAGATCCACGAACGCACCGTAATCGGTGATGTTCTTGACGATACCTTTGACGATAGCGCCTTCGGACAGGGTTTCCAGCAGTTTCTGACGCTCTTCGCCCATGGAGGCTTCCAGCACAGCGCGACGCGACAACACGACGTTGTTACGCTTGCGATCGAGCTTGATGACCTTGAATTCCAGGGTCTTGCCTTCGTATGGCGTGGTGTCCTTGACAGGACGCAGATCAACCAGCGAACCGGGCAAGAAGGCGCGGATGCCGTTGGTCATGACGGTCAGACCGCCCTTGACCTTACCAGTGATGGTACCGTTGACCAGTTCGCCGGACTCAAGCGCTTGCTCGAGGGACAACCAGGCCGACAGACGCTTGGCGCGGTCGCGGGACAGAATGGTGTCACCGTAGCCGTTTTCGAAGGCGTCGATTGCCACGGAAACAAAGTCACCAGCTTGAACTTCCAGTTCGCCCTGATCGTTCAGGAACTCTTCCAGAGGGATCAGTGCTTCGGACTTCAGGCCAGCATTGACCAGAACGTAGTTGTGGTCAATACGCAGAACCTCGGCGGAGATAACTTCGCCGCTTTTCAGGTCTTGGTTTTTAATGCTTTCTGCAAACAAATCGGCAAAGCTTTCGCCGCCCGTTGCGTCTGTGTGAAGGTTAGTGGACATTAAATCAATCCGTTAGCCAAAATGGCCATAAAAAACACACCAGGCAGAACCCGGTGGAGTGAACAAAGCCCGATCAGCACGGGATTAGGCTGTCGGGACCGCAATGCCCGACCAAAGGTCGAGCACCTTATTTACAACTTCCTGGATGCTGAGCTGGGAAGAATCCACAATGTGGGCACCCGGCGCAGGCACAAGCGGAGCATGAGCTCGAGAACGATCACGTTCGTCGCGCGCACGCAAGTCCGCCAAAAGACTCGTAAGATTAGCAGAAATACCCTTTTCGCTCAACTGTTTACAGCGTCTTTGGGCCCGCACCTCCGCATCTGCCAGCAAAAATATCTTTAAAGGTGCGTCCGGGAACACAACTGTGCCCATATCGCGCCCATCGCCCACCAAACCGGGGGCAACGCGAAAATCCCGCTGCCGTTGCAAAAGTGCCTCACGCACCAGAGGCAAGGCCGCCACCTGAGAGGCCAGATTTCCTACCTCTTCCTGGCGAATGGCGTCGCTGACGTCATCGCCATCCATGTAGATATGGGGGTAGTCAAACTGCACGTTCAGGCTCTGGGCCGCATGCTGGACCTGGGCCTCGTCCTGGACATCCACGCCGCGACGCAGGCAGGACAAGGCGGTCAGGCGATACAAGGCACCGCTGTCCAGCGTATGCCAGCCCAGCCGCTGCGCGACCAGGGAAGCAATCGTCCCTTTACCGGAAGCGGTAGGGCCATCAATGGTTATGACGGGAATGCTCTGCTCTGTCATGCCTGCACCAATTGTTCAAAAACAGAAAAATACTCGGGGAACGTCTTGCTGACACAGCCGGGATCCAGAATGGTGACCGGCACCGGGCCAAAGCTGGCCAGTGAAAAACACATGGCAATGCGGTGGTCATCATACGTTTCGATGCTGGCCGAACGCCATTGATCGGCGGCAATAGGATGCACAGTCAGCCAGTCCGGCCCGGATTCTACTGTTGCCCCCAGCTTGCGCAATTCGGCCTGCATGGCATCAATACGGTCTGTCTCCTTCACGCGCCAGCTGGCGATATTGCGCAAGGTGCAAGGACCATCAGCAAACATGGCCATGGCAGCTGCCGTCATGGCGGCGTCAGGAATATGGTTGAAATCCAGATCAAAGGCCTTGAGCTTGTCGCCCTTGGCTACGCACTGACCAGAAACGATCAGCTCATTGGCATGACGCTCGATACGAGCACCCATGGCTTGGGCCACATCCGCAAACTGAATATCGCCTTGCAGACTTTCTGTACCCACGCCCTGAATACGTAGCGGGCCACCGCCAATAGCTCCCAAAGCAATGAAATACGAAGCGGACGAGGCATCGCCCTCCACCACGTACAAGCCGGGGCTGACATAAGCCGCATCGGCGGGGACAGTAAAGCTGCTCCAGCCGTCGCGCTCCACCTGCACACCGAAACGCGCCATCATGGCCAGCGTGATTTCAATATAAGGCTGAGAGATCAACTCCCCTTCCACCTCGATACGCAAAGGCTGGCCCGTACGAGCAGTCAACAAGGGAGCGGCCATTAACAAGGCTGTCAGGAACTGGCTGGATACCGAGCCTTTCACCGACACACGACGCTGATCAGCCTGTACCAACTCACCAATCGCCAAGGGAGGATATCCCTCTGCCCCCAGATATTGCACCTCAGCTCCCAGGCTGCGCAGCGCATCCACCAGATCCCCAATGGGGCGCTCGTGCATGCGAGCAATACCGCTAAGGTTGAAGCGACCACCCATCAAGCCCAAAGCAGCGGTCAAGGAGCGGAAAGCCGTACCGGCATTACCCAAAAACAGATCCGCATCGCGATGCGCAAAAGGAACCCCACCGTCGATCACTACCGTGCCCTGCCCCAGGTCCTGCACAGCCACGCCCATTTGCTGCAGAGCGGCCATCATGACGCGGGTATCGTCCGAATGCAGCAAGCCTTCCAGGCGTGTTTGCCCTTGAGCCAAGGCGGCCAACAACAGGGCTCGATTAGAAATGCTCTTGGACCCTGGCAATTGCAGTTGTCCGCTAGCGCGGCTGACGGGGTTCAAAACAAGACTGTCGCTTTGGCTCATTGCAAACCACTCCTACTTGCCCAAAAACGGCGCGCCAAGGCAGCACGCTCTAAAAATTCGTATAAAGCCTGACCATCCTGGTCCTGCAAAGCCTGCTCGGCCTGATCCAGGGCCTGACGTACTTCCTGCAATTGGCCCAAGACAGCCTCGCGGTTGCTCAGAAAAATGTCGCGCCACACTTCGGCTGATCCGGCTGCAATGCGGGTGAAGTCCCGAAAGCCAGTTCCTGCCAAGGCAAAGCGCTGATCCGAGTTGGCACTGGAGGCCACCTGCCACATAAAAACCGAGGATAAAAAGTGCGGCACATGACTGACCGATGCCAGCACTTCGTCATGCGTAGCCGGGTCCATCAACATGACACGCGCCCCGCAAGCCTCCCACACGGCAATCAAACGCTCGCGTGCGCTGGCACTGTTTTCTTCCAGGGGGGTCAAGATGACGTTGCGACCGTCATACAGATCAGCACGCGCCGCTTCGGGACCTACGGTCTCCGCACCGGCGATGGGGTGGCCGGGAACAAACTGGCTGATACGATCACCCAGCGCATCACGCGCCACACTGACCACATCGACCTTGGTGCTACCTGCGTCGCTGATCAAGGTGTCGTCACGCAGATGGGGTCGCAAGGTTTTCAATACCGAGGCCATGGCCCCGATAGGCGTAGCCAACACAATCAGGTCCGCTTGCTGCGCGGCTTGCTCAAGCGTGGCGACCTCGTCGATCAGGCCCAGTTCTTGGGCACGTCGCAAGCTTTTCAGCTGCCGACCTACGCCCAGCACTTTTCCTACCGCCCCGGAGCGCTTGAGCGCCAGAGCCAAAGAGCCGCCAATCAAACCGACTCCGACGATCGCCAGCACCGGAACCAAGGGCGGCGGCGCCATAGTTTCTGATGACGCTATCATGATTAATTCCGTTCCCTCTCAGGCCGTCCATGCTGCGCGTATTGCGTGAAATAGCACGAGCAAAACCGGGATATTGATGCAGACTTTGCCAGACTGCTGTGTAAACCCCATCAAAGGATTAAAGCAACGCGCAAAGCCTCTATTTTGTCTAGCCAGTTCTTGATGACACAGCGCACCAAGCAACTGCGCAAGACAGACCGAAACAAGCAGATCCTGTGCGAGCCACTCGTCCTGACAAGGCATGTCCTGAACAGGCATGTCCTGAACAGGCATGTCCTGAACAGGCACGTCCTGAACAGGCATGTCCCACACAGACAATAAGGCCTTGAGGGGGACGCCCCCCCCCCCCCCCCCCCCCCTCTTTTCTTTTTTTTTTAAGTGGTTTTTCGGGGTGGGAACCAAACACTGTTATAAAAAAGAATTTTTTTTTTTTCTTTTCCAAAA
>NZ_JBKQGX010000020.1:0-65963 GCF_050487245.1 Alcaligenes sp. Me129 | reverse complement strand
GCAGAGCGCATGCATCGAACTCGGTATCGGCTTGAACACTTATCGTCGCTGGGCGACGGGCGATGAGGACAGACGCCGGTACCATGTTTCAAACACTTCCAGTGAGAGCGCATTCCCTTGAATAATGATTGCTGGCACATGCAACAACGCCAGCTGAAGGTATGTCATGTGGACACATCGCCGATCAATATCGATGGCTGTGACATGTAGCGCTTGCTGGTAGTTAATGCCAGAGTCAACCAATGCGTGTATTGCGGCAACTACCATGCCACCCGCTCCGCATGCTGGCTCTTGCAGCGTGATGAACCCCTGCTGCTTAAGTTGAGCCTGGCATGCGCTATGGTCAGCCATTAAGATGCCAGCCATCAATCGAGACACTTCGTACGGGGTGAAGAACTGTCCTGTGCTTGCGTTGCCCATTTCCATCATCATGAACGTTGAGCCCAGTACATCACCAAACTCACCTGTTGCGACACGCTGTTCCCAGCACTGCACCAGGTGCGCAAATGCCTTAACTAAACTGCTCACTTCCTCTTTTTGATACTGCGCCACAATTTCAAGATAACGTTTCTCGCGCTGTTGGTACTGCGTTTTATCGACGGCATTTGATATGGCGATGGCGCCCATTTCTACCCAGTCGGACCATGTTTGATCCAGGCCGCGGTAACACGCCACCGCCCGCAAAAGCTTAATGATTTGCTGTTGATGCTCATCGGCTGACTTAATAAATTTCTGCTGTTGTGCTTTCGTTGTCATTCGGTCTCTCCGGTTGCTGGGGCGGAACTGCCCGGAACCTGAAAACACGTCGCAGCGCAGCGCTCAAGTGTCGAAGACGGCCAGTTGGCCGCAAGCGCCGCCGGCGGCGTGCAGCACTTGAACGCGAGAACGATGTGGCACACTAACCGGGTATGCAGATCCGCCCTCCACTGCTACGGCTTGAGCGGGTGCTTTTAAAAGAGAGGACATTAGCCCTACAACATCACAACACTGAGCCTCAAACTATGGCATTAAAAACAACCCCATAAATAAAAAACCCGACCAGGAGCCGGGTTCTTAACCAACATTAACAAAAGGCACAATAAGCTCAACCAAGAGCGCTACCGAAGAAATAACAAAAGTGCTTTATGATTATGCTTTTTTATCGCGCAAATCTGGCCATATTTGATACCAATCTTCTGGCCGTAACTGTTTTCGAGTCACCTCATTACAGGTCAATTCTTCGATCTCAACACATCGAATAATTGGCACAGGGCGTTTTCCTGATGACCAGTCGCTGATAGTCACCGCTGTGACACCAAGTTTTTCAGCTAAGAGCGCTCCATTTCCCACAATTTTAATAGCACGCTTTACATGATATGGCGCATCAAATTCGGGATTGTCGGAAGAGTTGGGGTGATCATGGTTCATAAATAATAAATATAACGGTCAGGTAGCTGTTGACTTTACTAAGTCATTGACTAATAATACATCCAATTGCTGATGTATAGCACGTTCCTTAACAACCGAAGCTTGATAAATACCGTGCCCTACCTTGCGGTAAGGACTGCGCGGCTGCCCAACAATTCACGGCGGCAGGAGATAAAGCGCGTGAAAAATCAGTTCCCCCCAGGCCAGTGAGTTGGCGCTAAGAGGGGCCCGGACTGACGATCCAGATGTTTTGGACGCCGGATCTGTCGTGAGACAATCCCTCGTGAGGATGGCGAGTAATCCTCTCAGGTTTTGACTAAACTTAGTCGAAATTATACTCAGCCCCCCTTAATTAGGGGGCATACCTTTTTATATTTTGTACATTTTCGCCAGTTTTGGGTAGAACCCGAAACCTTGTCTCAGGTCTTACCCAAAGCTTGTACACTCAAGCCCAGCATGGTGTTGCTCGTTTTCGTTTTATGGTAATTGCATATGAGTAGGAATGGTAGTGGCGTCAAGCCTGCATCAAAAAGCAGCATTCAAATTACATTTCAGTACCAGGGCTTTAGATGCAGAGAAAATATTCAGCTAAAACCAACACCAGCAAATCTGAAGCGCGTTGAGAAGCAGAGAGCTGCAATTATTCACGCTATCGATCAGGGCACATTTGAGTATGCAAATTACTTCCCTGACAGCCCGAAAGCAAAGATGTTTTTCACCGCAAGCGGTCAAACAGAACATGTGGAAGAATATCTAACTAAATGGCTGCGTTCACAAAAACCTGTTTTGAAGGCATCCAGTTATGAGGGTTACCGGAAAATCATCGATAACTTAGTTATTCCTCAGTTTGGCCATTTGCTCTTACCCCAATGGCGCCGAAAAGACACGCGAGACTGGTTAGCAGCCATGCGATGCGGCAACAAGCGTTTAGCAAATATACAAAGCGTTATTCGCAAGGCTCTTTCTGATGCAGTTGATGATGAACTGCTGGATGTCAATTTCATGACTGATTTCTGCTATCAACGAAAAGCCCAGATAAAGGAAGAGGAAGACATTGACCCATTCACGATCGAAGAACAACAGTCCATTTTGGCAAAATGCACCCAGGACATGGCCAATCAAATCAAGTTCTCGTTCTGGACAGGAGTTCGAACCAGTGAACTAATTGCTCTAAACTGGGGAGATGTTGATTTTGTTCGTGGTTATATAAGAATTCGCCGTGCTATGACCCAAGCATCTAAAGGTCAAGCTGAAACCACGAAAACCGTGTCAGGGCTGAGGGAAATCAAAATCCTAAAGCCCACGCTTGAAGCGCTGCAGGCACAACGACCACACACCTTCCTTAAAGGCGATCCCATATTTCTTAACCCAGGCACAGGCCAACGCTGGACAGGCGACCAACAAATCAGAGATGCCTGGATACGAATTTTGAAAGCCGCTGGGGTTCGCTACAGATGGCCCTACCAAACCAGACACACCTATGCCTCAATGATGGTAAGTGCTGGAGAACATCCAATGTGGGTCGCAAAACAGATGGGGCATCGCGACTGGACAATGATTGCCAAAATTTACGCTAAGTGGATGCCCGAGGCTGATGAAAATGCAGGACAGAAAGCCGAAAGCATTTTTGGTACCAGCTATGCCTACAACAGCACCCCCAACAAGTGCCGGGGGATGTGCAATTCAGTTAGAAAAAGAGTGTCTTTATAATGACACGATATAATCTTTAACCACCTGATTTGCATAAGAATTTTGGCGGACAGAGGGGGATTCGAACCCCCGATACGCTATAAACGTATACACGCTTTCCAGGCGTGCGCCTTCAACCACTCGGCCACCTGTCCTAACTGTTCTTTTGGCCAAGCAATTTGAAGCTGCTAACGCCAAGTCCATAATAATAGCAGCACTTATCCTTGTAACGCAAGTGCTCAAATTCTTTCTTCGGCTAATTAGTAGCAACTAAACAGTAAAGCGGACAAACAGCTTATTCCGAGTCCGGCGGATAAGCTCCACCCACCGCTCGCAGCAAGGCTTCCCAATGATCGCGCTGGCGCGCCAGGACGCGCAGGTCGGCACCCAGCAAGCGCACATCGGTAAATTCAAACGGCTCTACATCGTCCAACCCGGCCAGTTCGGTAATATCGGCCACGCCTCGCCCCTGCCCCAGGATCTTGGGGGCCAGGTACATCAGTAATTGGTCCACTACACCCGCATCAATCAAGGCACCGGAAAGGCGAGCACCGGCTTCTGCATGGACTTCATTGATCTGTTGATCTGTCATCCAGTCCAGAACGGCACGGACATCCACCTGACCTTCGTGCAAGGGCATGGGAATAACCTGTGCATTTCGATCTGCCAGCTCCGCCTCCAGCTCGGGATCACGACGGTGACTGAATACCCAGCACGGCGTGCCGTCCAGCAAGGCAGCTTTCGGGTCCATGCGTAAATGCGTATCCAGCACAGCCTTGATCGGGGGACGCGGCGTAGAAACCGCACGCACATTCATTAAGGGATTATCGGCATGCACGGTTCCGATGCCTGTCAGCACGACGCAACTACGGGCGCGCCAGTGGTGACCGTCGTCACGAGCCTGCGGCCCGGTAATCCATTGAGAGCGACCGTCCGGCAAGGCACTGCGGCCATCCAGCGAAGCAGCCATCTTCATCCACAACCAGGGACGTCCACGTGTCATGCGGGCAAAGAAACCGGCGTTGATCGCCAGCGCCTGCTCTACGCACAAGGGGCCATCTACGATAATACCCGCCTGACGCAAGCGTGAAACGCCGTTGCCAGCCACCAAGGGGTTGGGGTCGTACATGGAAAAGACAACACGCCCAGCGCCTGCTTTGATCAGCGCATCGACACAAGGAGGGGTTCGCCCGTGGTGACTGCAAGGCTCCAGGGTGACGTAGAAAGTCGCACCGGCCACACTGACGCCGCGCTCTTTGGCTTGGCGCAAGGCCATCACTTCGGCGTGAGGGCCACCTGCTTGCTGTGTTGAACCCGAAGCCAATAATTGGCCATCGCGCACGATCAGGCAGGCGACTCGCGGGTTGGGGGCACTGATATAAAGGGATTTCTCGGCCAGCTCCAGGGCTTGCCGCATCCAGATGACGTCTTCTTGCTCGACCATAGCCTTAGCCGCGGTCGGGATCGTTCATTTCGTCGATCGCCTCTACGAACTCGCGGATGTCTTTAAAGCTCTTGTAGACCGAGGCAAAGCGCACATAGGCCACCTGGTCCAACTGCTTGAGCTCGGCCATGACCAGCTCGCCTATGGTCTCGGAGGAGACTTCGCGCTCGCCAGTCAGTTGAAGTTTTTCTTCGATACGCTGTACAGCGGCATCGACCTGAGCCATGGGGATGGAACGCTTGCGCAGTGCAACGCCCATGCTCGCCCGCAAACGTGCGGGATCAAAATCCATACGAGTGCCATTGCGCTTGGCCACAACCGGCAGGCTCAGCTCGGCACGCTCGTAAGTCGTGAAGCGCCGTTCACAGGCCGAGCATTTACGACGTCGCCGTATGGCGTCGCCTTCTTCGGTGATTCGAGAGTCGATCACCTGGGTATCGGCATGGTGGCAGAACGGACACTTCATTCAAGATCGCGGGCCTCGCGGCCCGCTCCGGCTGGATTACTTGGAGGAGTAAACGGGCAACTTGGCAGTCAGCTCGTGTACACGGCGACGAACGTCCGCCAAAACGGCTTCGTCGTGAGGGTTGTCCAGTACATCAGCAATCAGGTGCGCCGTCAATTCCGCTTCGGCTTCTTTAAAGCCGCGAGTGGTCATGGCAGGAGTACCCAAACGCACGCCGCTGGTGACGAATGGCTTCTCGGGGTCGTTAGGAATGGCGTTCTTGTTGACCGTGATGTGAGCCTTGCCCAGTGCTTCTTCAGCTACTTTACCGGTGATGCCCTTGGGACGCAGGTCTACCAGCATGACGTGGCTTTCGGTGCGACCGGACACGATACGCAGACCGCGCTCAACCAGAGTGCGGGCCAGAACGTCAGCGTTCTTCACAACTTGAGCAGCGTAGGTCTTGAACTCGGGAGCCAGAGCTTCCTTGAACGCAACAGCCTTACCAGCGATCACGTGGATCAGTGGACCGCCTTGAATGCCGGGGAAAATAGCCGAGTTGATGGCTTTTTCGTGTTCGGCCTTCATCATGATGACGCCACCACGAGGACCACGCAGGGACTTGTGAGTGGTAGACGTCACAAAGTCAGCGTGAGGCACGGGGTTGGGGTAAGCACCACCAGCAACCAGACCGGCGTAGTGGGCAATGTCGATCATCAGCAAGGCGCCGTTTTCATGAGCAATACGAGCCATGCGTTCGAAGTCGATGCGCAGGGCGTAAGCCGAAGCACCACCCACGATCAGCTTGGGCTTGTGCTCTTTGGCCAGGCGCTCCAGCTCGTCGTAGTCCAGCTCTTCGTTCTCGTCCAGACCGTAGGATACGAAGTTGTACAGCTTGCCCGATGCGTTCACGGGGGAACCGTGGGTCAAGTGACCACCTTCTGCCAGGCTCATGCCCAGAACGGTATCACCGGGTTTGAGCACAGCCATGTACACGCCCTGGTTGGCTTGCGAACCGGAGTTGGGCTGCACGTTGGCGGCTTCTGCACCGAACAGCTCTTTCAGACGGTCAATAGCCAGTTGCTCGACCACGTCCACGAACTCGCAACCGCCGTAGTAGCGCTTGCCAGGATAACCTTCCGCGTATTTGTTGGTCAGTTGTGTGCCCTGGGCCTGCATCACGGCGGGGCTGGTGTAGTTTTCCGAGGCGATCAGCTCGATGTGCTGCTCCTGGCGCACATCTTCGCTTTGAATCGCAGCCCAAAGATCGGGGTCAACTTTGTCAAGAGTCGCAGAACGGTCAAACATGAGGGTTCCTAAGGATAAAGTGGTAGCAAACTAAGAAAGCAACATTTTAGCGCGGAAGCGCGTCAAACCACCGAGACAAACGTCTCTGGTGGCAGAAACCCCAAAAAACATGGAAATAAGTAAGGCGGCGGCAGGCGGACTCAAGAGAATATGAAAAAAACTCAAACAGTCCGCCCTGGGGAATCAGGATTGCTGGATCAAACGGGGATTCAGGGTATACATGCCGGTCAGGGATGCACGACCCAGAATATGACCTTCCATGGCGCGCAACACGTCCTGGCCATTGAAGCGACCTTCCAAAGGCAGCTCGGCAATATCCAGGGCATAAACCGTAAAGACATAACGGTGCGGCAAGGCATCGTTCCACGGAGGGCACGGGCCGTCGTAGCCGAAGTAATCACCGTTCATGTCGCGGTCGCTGGCAAACCAGTTGGTAAAGTCGTTCACGCCCTGGCGTGTATCGTCCAGAGCCAGTGGACCGGCTTTACCGCGTGGCGTGATGCCCTTGGAATAAGAGCCTTCTGCCAGGCTACGCAGTTCGGGCGAGATGTTGATCAAGACCCAATGAAAGAAATCCACCCGTGGCAAATCCGCCGGTACCTCGCGCCCATCCTGGTTCACATCGTCCGGTTTACTGGGGACATCGGGGTCGTGGCAAATAACCACAAAGGATTGGGTCTGCTCGGGAACATCGGACCATTCCAGATGCGGATTGGCGTTACCGGCCAAGGCGACTCTCGATTGCGCGTCGTAACGGCAAAACGCCAGACGCTCGGGAATCACGCTCTGATCTTGAAAAGAATCACTACGCAGTTTCATTGCAGACCTCCACAATCAATCAGCCGGTCAAAGTGACTCGCGCAAACTTGCGCTTGCCCACTTGCAGCACATAGCTGCCCGGCTCCAGTTGCAAACCTTTATCGTCCACACGTTCGCCATTGATGCGCACGCCGCCCTGCTCCACATTGCGCTGGGCTTCGCTGCCGGAGGCAACCAGACCTGCTTCGCGCAAGACACGCAGCAAGGCCAGTTCACCCGCCACGGTTACCTCGGGCATGTCCTCGGGCATTTCGCCACGACGGAAACGGGCATCGAAAGTTTCCAGCGCCTGCTCGGCGGCCTGGGCGCTGTGGAAACGTGTGACGATCTCCTGTGCCAGCTCCACTTTGACTTCACGTGGGTTACGGCCCTCTTCAATCTGCTTTTGCAGACCGGCGATGTCTTCCAGACTACGGAACGACAACAGCTCGAAGTAACGCCACATCAAGGTATCGGAGATGGACATCAACTTGCCGAACATGGAGTCCGGCGTTTCACTGATACCAATGTAATTGCCTTTGGATTTGGACATTTTTTCTACGCCGTCCAAACCCACCAGCAATGGCATGGTCAAAATACATTGCTGTTCCTGACCATATTCTTTTTGCAATTCACGACCCACCAGCAAATTGAATTTCTGGTCGGTACCGCCCAGTTCCACGTCCGCTTTCAATTGAACCGAATCGTAGCCTTGCAGCAAAGGATACAAAAACTCGTGCACCGAAATAGGCTGATTCGCTTTGAAGCGCTTGGTGAAATCATCACGCTCCATCATGCGGGCCACGGTGTAACGCGAAGCCAGTTGAATCATGCCGCGCGAACCGAGCTTGTCGCACCACTCCGAGTTGTAGCGAACTTCGGTACGGGCCGGGTCCAGAACCAGCGCAGCCTGATCGTAGTAGGTCTTGGCGTTGGCAATGACCTGCTCGGGCGTCAGGGGCGGACGAGTCGTGTTGCGGCCGCTGGGATCACCAATGGTGGAGGTGAAGTCGCCAATCAAAAAGATGACGGTATGCCCCAAATCCTGCAGCTGGCGCATCTTGTTGAGCACCACTGTGTGCCCCAGGTGAATGTCGGGAGCCGTGGGGTCCAGACCCAGCTTGATCCGCAGCGGCTGTCCTGTTGCATGGCTGCGCGCCAGTTTGCGGGCAAACTCGGATTCGACGAGCAATTCGTCGCAGCCGCGTTTGACGATGGCTAAATCAGCCAGGACTTCTGGAGAAAGGGGCTCTGAGGGGGATGACATAACAAATCTGGTGACAAACTAATGAGTAAAAATGCTCGAAAAATTAAGCCTAATGCGCTAGGATAGCCTGCTATTGCGAGACGTGCTTAATAATTGAGCAAGGTTTCGTAAACCGAATTATTTTATCATTCCCGCGCAGGTCAGATCGCCAGGGCTGGAATGTTCTGTCCGCCCAGTACAACTGACCTCCGCCTGCCAGCCAGGTGGACGGTAAACCGTACGTCCAACAAGGTTCTGGTTTTATGTTCAGCAAAGGGAAACGCTCCTCCTCCCACCTCAACATCCACCAGCCTCGGTCCGCCCGAGCCCTTTTTATCCGTGCCGGTTTGATCACGCTTGCCCTTGGCTCTTTTGTAGCCGCCGGTGCACTTGCCGTGGTGATGCCCAGCAGTCCGGAACCCCAGATTTACCAAGCCCGCACCGCCTTGACCCTGCCCTCGGACCTGACCGTGCTGCAGGCCCAGGACCAGCAAGCCTACATTACTGAAACCCGCATCCGCCGTGGCGACACCTTGTCCGCCCTGCTCCAGCGCATGGAAGTCAGTGAAGAAGGCTTGTTGCAATTTCTGACGCACGACAAGAAAGCGCGCTCCATCTACAAGCTTTACCCTGGCCGTACCATCCAAGCTGCCTTGGATGCCAATGGCAATTTGCAATGGCTGCGCTACCGTCATACCCCCTACTCCGATCAGTCCGGCCAAGGTCTGGCCAGCTGGCTGGAAGTACGCCCGGACGGTAACAATGGCTTTATCGCCCAGGAACAAACCGACCTGACCCAGACCCGAGTGCGCGTGGCTCAAGCCACGATCAACAGCTCGCTGTTTGGTGCCAGCGATCAGGCCGGCATCCCCGACAACATCACGCTGCAAATGGCGGATGTGATGGGCAGCAAGATCGACTTTCTGAAAGATCTGCGCAAAGGCGACAGTTTCCGCGTGGTCTACGAGTCCTACGGTCATGAAGGCCAGGACGTGGGTTCGGGCCGCTTGCTGGCAGTGGAGTTCATCAATCAGGGCAAAACCCATGAGGCCGCCTGGTTCCAGCCTGAAAATGGCTCCGGCGGTTATTACGATTTCAGCGGCCAAAGCCTGAAAGGCGCTTTCCTGCGCACCGCCCTGAAGTTCACCCGCATCAGCTCCACCTTTGGCGGTCGCCGCCATCCGGTGCATGGCGGATGGCGTGACCACAAGGGTGTGGACTATGCTGCCCCATCCGGCACCCCCATCCACGCTACCGCGGATGGCACGGTCGAGTTTATTGGCCGCCAGAACGGCTACGGCAATACGATCATCCTGAAGCATCACGGTCAGTTCACCACCTTGTACGCTCACCAGAGCCGCTTTGCCGCTGGACTGCGCAAAGGCGACCGCGTAGAACAAGGCCAGTTGATTGGCTATGTGGGCTCGACGGGCTGGGCAACAGGCCCACATCTGCATTACGAATTCCGTATCGCCCAGAAAGCCGTTGATCCCCTGTCGGTAGACCTGCCAGTAGCACGCGTTCTGGATGCCCCGCAGCGCAAGCAGTTCCAGCAAACCCTGGCTTCCTACCAGAACAGCTTTGCCTTGCTGCACACAGATGCTGAGCCCGTGAAGCTGGCCAGCCGCTAAACCATGAAAGCCCCCCTGTTTATCGGACTGATGTCTGGTACCAGCATGGACGGTGTGGATGCCGTGCTGGCATCCTTCGGCCCACAGGAGGCACAGATACACCAAACCCACAGCCTGCCCATGCCAGTTGCTCTGCGAGACGAGCTGCTGGCTTTGCAGCATCCAGGGCACAACGAACTGGCCCGCGCCAGCATCGCCGCCCAGCAACTGACCGAACTCTACGCCCAGGCTTGCCTGCCCTGGACTCAAGGCCCCGAAAAAGAGCTGATCCGTGCGATTGGCGTACACGGTCAGACTATCCGCCATGCGCCTGACCAGGGCTACACCCTGCAATTGAATGCCCCTGCTCTTCTGGCCGAACGCTGTGGAGTGGACGTGATTGCGGATTTCCGCAGCCGGGATATAGCGGCGGGCGGCCAAGGTGCACCTTTGGTGCCCATCGTCCATGAAGCCCTGTTCCGTCACGAACATGGCCGCGTCATTCTGAACCTGGGTGGAATTGCGAATATCTCCCTGCTGCTGCCTGGACGCGATGTTTTTGGCTTCGATACTGGCCCGGCAAACATGCTGCTGGATGCCTGGGTGAGCAAGCATGAAGGCCAGCCCTACGACAAGGACGGACAATGGGCTGATAGCGCCGCTTCTGATCCTGCCTTGCTTGCCAGCCTGTTGAGCGAAACCTGGTTTGCTCTGCCTGCTCCTAAATCTACAGGTCGTGATCTGTTCAATTTGGGGTGGCTGCAGGAGCATCTGGATCGTGTTGATCCGAAAGGCGAGCTTCAGCCTGCTACGGTGCAATCCACTCTGATGGATTTGACCGTACACAGCGTTGCACAGGCCATCCAGCCTTACGCAGATCAGATTCAAGAGCTGATTGTGTGTGGTGGTGGCGCTGCTAATCCTGCCATGCTGAAACGCCTGGGCGATCTGGTGACTATGCCTATCCGCTCCAGCGCCGAGCTGTGCATGGATCCGCAATCCATTGAAGCCCTGGCCTTTGCCTGGCTGGCTTACGCGCATATCGAACGTATTCCTGCGGGACTGCCCGCTGTGACAGGCGCACGGCGCGCTACGGTGCTGGGCGCTTGTTATCCGGCCTGAGAACTGCTTTTAACGTTTAGCTTCGCAAAACTTTAAAATACAGCGACGGACTCATAATCCGTTAGCCAAGCACCTGCCAAAAAAGCAGAACATGACAAGGCAGCGCCCCTCCTGTTCAAAACAAATAGAAGCAATCCGTTCTTTTCTTTGGGCCGTGCCATTAACAGCATTGAGCTGCTTCGCCGCCCTACCTAGGCTACGAATGAGCACCCCAAGTTGAACCGCGAAGCGCCCTACAACGGATCAGCCCTGAAACCTGACGCTGCACGGCCTTCAACAAAACCCCGTAAACTAAACACCCCAGACTCTGGACTCAGAGTCTGGGGTGTACTTTGTAGCAACTTGCCAAGGCCTGGAACGCTGAGCAATCAGCGCCAGCCTTGCCTTCTTACATCGTGAAGGAAGAACCGCAGCCGCAGGTAGTCGTGGCATTCGGGTTACGAATCACGAACTGAGCGCCGTCCAGGTCGTCCTTGTAATCAATTTCAGCGCCCACCAGGTATTGGAAGCTCATGGCGTCAACCAGCAGTTGCACGCCATCCTTATCAATAATGGTGTCGTCGTCGTTAACCAGTTCGTCAAAGGTGAAGCCGTACTGGAAGCCGGAACAGCCGCCACCTTGCACGAAGACGCGCAGCTTCAGTTCGGGGCTACCTTCTTCAATCAGGAGCTCACGGACCTTCTCAACCGCTGAATCGGTAAAGATCAGTGGGGAAGGAGGGGCTTGCAGATCAACGGATTCGGTAAGAGTGCTCATGTGGTTCTCCTGCCGGCCCCCGCCGGCATGAATAATTATCATGTGATCGCCTTGCACATGACCACCCGCGGGTAAGGTGATTAGTCTGGCTGGGCGATTTTTTCCTGGCGAGAGGCGCGGATAACGCTTCCTTCCAGGACGTTCAGCGTCAAGGCGGTGGGTTCAAAGCCTGGCGGCAAAGCCAGCCAACCCATGGCGCGCTGAAACTGGTTGAAGTTTAAAACCAAGGGATCGATCTGTTCTACAGACGACTCTGCCAGTACCGAGTCCGGCCCGGAACTAGGTGATAGATCGATTTTAACGTTTTTTCCGTCTTGCCGCCCAGTCAGCTGAAACTGGAGGCGCCCGGAAAAAGCCTTTCCTTCTGGGGCGTTACGTTGCAGCAGTACCTTGTACTCCAGCAAATCACCCCTTTTCGCAACGTCCAGGGCTCGGACAGTAACAGAACCACTGGGACCGGGTGGGAGCAACTGTTCGTAAAAGGCCAACTGTTCGCGCGTCTGCGCCAGTTCGGCCTGGGTAGACGACAAGGACTTTTCCAAACCCTTGCGCGTGCTCTCTTCCAGAACCAGTTGCCCGCGCAGCCCTTCAAATTCACTTTGAATTTGCTGCAGGGATTGCTGGCTACGCGTCAGATTTTGCATGGCCAGCTGTATTTGTTCGGACTGATCGGCCGGTTGAGTCAGGCTGCGGTAAAGCCACAGGCCTCCACCGCCCAACAACACTCCCAGCAATACGGCCAGCCCAATCGTAGTCGCCCCGCCCCGCGAACGGGAAGGAGCGACAGTAGAAGAATTGGTTTGCGGTGATTCAGCCATAAACATTTGACCTGTTCACCAAGACCAAGTTCCCTTTAAGGCAAAATTGCAACGTGATTCAAGCCGGTTTGTTCTGGCAGACCGAACAAGATATTCATGTTCTGCACAGCCTGACCCGAAGCACCCTTAACCAGATTGTCCTGCACCACCAGAATGATCAGCTGATCGCCATTGCCAGGACGCTGCACGGAAATACGCAGCTGGTTGGAAGCGCGTACCGAGCGGGTTTCTGGCAGAGTACCGGCAGGCAGCACATCTACAAAGGTTTCCTGGGCATAGCGCTGCTCGTACAAGGCCTGGAAGTCTGTATCCATGGCTTCGGGCTTGATACGTGCGTAGATCGTGGAGAACATGCCTCGGATCATGGGCACCAAATGGGGCACAAAGGTCAGACCGACCGGGCCACCAGCCAAGCGCTGCAACTGTTCCACAATTTCCGGATGGTGACGGTGACCCGACACGCCATATGCCTTGAAGTTGTCGCTGGCTTCAGCAAACAGATTGGGAACCGAAGCTCCCTTACCAGCACCGGACACACCGGATTTGCAGTCTGCAATCAGATGCTGGGTATCAACCAGCGCCTTGCCGCCTTCCAGCAAGGGAGCCAGGCCTAGCAAGACGGTGGTGGGGTAGCAACCCGGGTTACCAATAACCTTGGCTTGAGCAATCTTGTCGCGCAGCAGCTCTGGCAGGCCATAAGCCGATTGGCTCAGGATGTCCGGGCAACTGTGCTCCATCTTGTACCACTTCTGGAATACGTCCGTATCTTGCAGGCGGAAGTCTGCGGCCAGGTCAATAACGCGCACGCCCGCTTCCAGCAGACGTTCGACCTGGCTCATGGCCACGCCATGTGGAGTGGCAAAAAAGACCACGTCACACTGTTCCAGATTGGCATTTTCCGGCGTGGAGAACTTCAGGTCCACATGACCACGCAGGTTCGGATACATATCCGATACCGGCACACCGTCCTCTTTACGCGAGGTAATGGCAACCAGTTCTACCTGGGGGTGCTGACTTAACAGACGCAGCAACTCGACCCCGGTGTAACCTGTACCGCCAACAATCCCTACCTTGATCCGGGTATCGCTATGTGTAGCCATGAACTTTCCTGAAAGAGAGACGAGCAAAAATTCTATCTTAACGTAGTCCTGCTCACCAGACCGGGCAAAGCAGGACAAATGTAGCCAGCAAACAAAAACCCCGGACACGTCCGGGGTTTTTGAGCACCATAAACAGGTCGCGAGGCGAATTAACGCTTGCTGAACTGTTTGCGGCGACGTGCTTTGTGCAGACCGACTTTCTTACGCTCAACAGCACGAGCGTCACGAGTCACCAGGCCAGCTTGTTTCAGAGCTGTCTTCAGTGTTTCGTCGTAGTCGATCAGAGCGCGGGTGATGCCGTGACGGGCAGCACCGGCCTGGCCGCTTTCGCCGCCGCCATGCACGTTGATCTTGATGTCGAACGATTCAACATGGTTGGTCAGCACCAGAGGCTGACGCACAATCATGCGACCCGTTTCGCGAGCAAAGTATTCGTCAACAGGCTTGCCGTTGACTACGATTTGGCCCGAACCTTTTTTGATGAAGACACGAGCGACGGAGGTCTTGCGACGGCCCGTACCGTAATTCCAGTTACCGATCATGACCTATCCTTAGATGTCCAGAGTTTTAGGCTGTTGAGCACTATGAGGATGCTCGGCACCAGCGTAAACCTTCAGTTTCTTGGCCATGGCGTAGCCCAGAGGGCCTTTTGGCAACATACCCTTGACGGCCTTTTCGATGGCACGGCCTGGGAAGCGCTCTTGCATGGTTTGGAAGTTGGTTTCGTAAATACCGCCTGGGTAGTTCGAGTGACGATAGTACTTCTTATCCTGTGCCTTGTTACCGGTCACGGCAATGTCAGCAGCGTTGATGATAATGATGTAATCGCCGGTATCAACGTGAGGGGTATATTCGGGTTTGTGCTTACCACGCAAACGGCGTGCGACTTCGCTGGCCACACGACCAAGGACTTTGCCTTTAGCGTCAATCACAAACCAGTCACGTTTGACTTCAAGCGGCTTGGCCACGAAGGTCTTCATGATGGTTCCTAAATATTAAAATTCTGGGTCAAAGCAACATGCCTGGCCCATACAATCCACCCGCTTTTTCAAGCCGGGCAGCTCTACCTGACCCTGCCAAGGCGTTATATTCCGCCCGTGCATTTCTGCCAAATAGCTCGCCATAATAACATAAATAGTGGATAACACTAGGGTTTTGCACAAAAACACAGGTTTTTTGCCACAAACAGGAGCTCTCTCATAGAGGGGAAGCCCATAAAAACCCCCTGCTTTCCAAGTGGAAAACAGGGGTTAACAAGACTGGCCTGTGGAACCGGAGCAGACTGCCCTGCCCGGTCCCAACTACAGAGATCAGCCTTTTTTCTGGTTTGCCAGAGCAATGCCCAGGTAGTTGTCGTAAGAGCCTTCGGCCACACGGAACCAAGGCACAATCGCGTCACGGAAGCCCATGTAGTCGTCGTGAATCTTCTTGAACATGGGATCCTTGTCGCAGAATTCCTTGTACAGAATGTTGGAGGTCTTGAAGGACTCGTCCATCACGTCGCGCGGGAAGGATTTCAGGACAGCTCCGCTGGCGATCAGGCGACGCAGTGCGCCTGGGCTTTGGGCATCGTACTGACAAATCATGCGCTCGCCCGCAGCACGCGAAGCAATTTCAATCAGGGACTGATATTGCTTGGGCAGTGCATTGAAAGCAGCGTCGTTCACGTACAGCGAAACCTGGGCCGAACCTTCCCACCAACCGGGATAGTAGTAATACTTGGCCACTTTCTGGAAGCCCAGTTTTTCGTCATCCACAGGACCGACGAATTCCACGGCGTCCAGCGTGCCTTTTTCCAACGATGGGTAAATATCGCCTGGTGGCACTTGCTGAGGCACCACGCCCATGCGGGCCAGCACTTCGCCAGCAAAACCGGCCGTACGCATCTTCAGACCTTTCAGGTCTTCCAGAGAGTTGATTTCCTTGCGGTACCAACCACCCATCTGGGTGCCCGTGTTCCCGAAAGCGAAGTTGATGATGTTGCGAGTGGCAAACAACTCACGCAGCAGCTTGGTACCGTTGCCTTCCTGCATCCAGGCGTTCATTTGACGGGCATTCAGGCCAAAAGGCACGGCCGTGTCAAAGCTGAACGAGGGGTCTTTACCGTAGTAGTAATAAGAAGCTGTCTGACCGCACTCCACCGTGCCATTGCTGACGGCATCCATCACACCAAAACCGGGGACGATTTCACCAGCTGGGTACAGACGGATGTTGAAGTTGCCGTCCGAGGCCTCTTCCACCATCTTGCAAAACGACTGGGCTGTCGAAAACAGAGCCGGGGTAGCGGGACCGTATGTCGATGTCAGCTTCCAATTAACCTTGGGATTGCTTTGGGCAATAGCAGGAGCAGCAATAGCGGCGGTACTGGCTACGGCGCCAAGACCTGCCTTTTTCAGAAACGAGCGACGCTGCATGAATAACCTCCTTGTGGGTATTCGGTAACTGGGAAATATTTTTATGCTATGGATAGTACACTGGCGCGCCCCGAATGGGGGGCTGGGAAAGCCCGGATTATCCCGCAAATCCGGCCTTATATTGTCGGGTCTTTGATCTGAAACACCTGAAGGGCGCTCCATAGAGAACGGCCTGAGTCGGAAGCAACTCCGAACTCAGGCCGTAAACATCTGTTTATTGAGCGCCCTCTTGCCCGTGGCAAGGCATAAGGGGGCTAAACCGGTTTTCCAGACAGCAGAAATCAGGAACCGGCCACCGACATCTGCTCGATCAGGATGGAACCCGTACGCTTGGAGCCAGCCGCAAAGGTATCAGCACCCACGGCCACAATCTGCGCGAACATCTCGGCCAGATTGCCCGCAATCGTTACTTCCTCCACGGCGTGCTGAATGCGGCCATTTTCCACCCAGTAGCCGAAGGCACCACGCGAGTAGTCGCCAGTCAGGTAATTGATACCCTGGCCGATCAGCTCGGTTACCAGCAGACCACGGTCCATTTTCTTCAACATGGCATCCAGGTCGTCCTCGGGACGAGTCAGGCGCGAGCTCAGCAGCAAATTGTGCGAACCACCGGCATTCCCCGTAGAAGGCATGCCCAGTTTGCGGCCTGCGTAGGAAGACAGAAAATAGCCTTTCAGCTCGCCGCCACGCACCACATCACGGTCGCAGGTACGCCCCCCTTCCGAGTCAAACGGTGCACTGCCCATGGCGGCAGCCAGATGCGGACGCTCCAGCACGTCAATGTGCTTGGCCATGACAGACTTGCCCAAGGAATCCAGCAGGAAACTGGTTTTGCGATACAGGGCCGAGCCACTGGTGGCCTGCACCAGAGAGCCGATCAAGCCCACAGCCAGCGGGGCCTCAAACAACACCGGATAGCGGCCGGTCGGGATACGGCGGGCCGACAGGCGCGACAAAGTGCGCTCGGCCGCATAACGCCCAACCGACTCGGGGCTGGCCAGGCGGGAAGGGTCACGCGAGCTGCTGTACCAGTAGTCGCGGTGCATATTGTCGCCCTTGCCGGCAATGGGGCTGACGCTGAGCGAGTGACGGCTATAGGGGTAGCCCCCCAGAAAGCCGCGGCTGTTACCCATCACAAAATGCCCTTCCAGCGTATCGACCGACGCGCCTTCGGAATTACTGATCAGAGGACTCAACTCCAGCGCAGCCTGCTCGGCACGAATCGCCAGTTTGGCGGCCTGATCCGCGTCCAGCAGCCAGGGATGATGCAGGTGCAGATCGGGATAGCTTTGCGCCAGCATGTCTTTTTCAGGCAGCCCGGCAAAAGGATCTTCAGCGGTGTAGCGGGCAATATGCCAGGCGGCTTCTACCGTTTCACGCAGCGCCTTGATCGAAAAGTCCGACGTGGAGGCCGAGCCACTGCGCTGGCCTGCAAACACGGTCACACCCAAGGAGCGGTCCTGCGTCTGCTCTACCGTTTCCAGTTCCATCTGGCGCACAGAGACGGCCAGACCTTTGTTTTCTGAAATATCGACGGCAGCATCACTGGCGCCCAGTTTTTTGGCATGCCGCAGCGCTTCATCCACCAATTCACAAAACTGGAACTGATTGGCACTGATCGACAATTGGGAAATAGTTGGATGACTCATTGCTACTCTTTGAGGGTTAGGCGGTTATCATAGCCAATTGGCGACAATCTTTGCTATTTCACTTCTTATGGCCCGTCCACGCACTGAAATCGATGAAAACGGTTACGACCGCCCCAGCAAATCGCAGGTAAAACGCGAAATGCACGCTCTGCTCGACCTAGGCAAACGCCTGATTGAGCTCTCGGACGACCGACTCAAACAACTTGATCTGGGCGAGGCCTTGATGGCTGCCATCAAGGATGCCAAGCGCATCAGCCCGACGGCCCGCGAAGGACGCCGCCGTCAAATCCACTACGTGGGCAAGCTGATGCGCAATGTGGAACCCGAACCGATCCTGAAACAACTGGACGTCTGGGAAAACGGCTCCAAGGAAGACACCCGTGCCATGCACAGGCTGGAAGCGCTACGCGACCTGTTGTTGCGTGATGACGACGCTCTGACCGAATTCATGAATGAATTTTCCGGCGCCGATATCCAGCAATTGCGCACCCTGATTCGTGCCGCACGCAAAGAGGCCGAGAAAAATTCCACACTGGTACAAGGCCAGGACCCACAGCGCAAGCACTACCGCGCCCTGTACCAGTACATCAAGACCTTGGTAGATCTTTCGGAGTCCGCATGAACCCTCTGCTTGAGTCGATTGAGATTGAAACCGGTGCCAACCCTCAGCACGCTGTTATCTGGCTGCATGGCTTAGGCGCTGACGGCCACGATTTCGCCCCTATCGTGCCAGAGCTGGGCCTGCAAAACGCCCCCGCCATCCGTTTCATTTTCCCGCACGCCCCCATCCAGCCCGTCACCATTAACGGCGGCATGGCCATGCGTTCCTGGTACGACATTTATGTGGCGGACCTGGTGCGCCACGAGGACGAAAGCGGCTTGCGCCAATCGCAGATCGACGTGCAGAACCTGATTGCCCGCGAAAACGCTCGCGGCATTCCCACGGAAAATATTGTTCTGGCCGGTTTCTCGCAAGGCTGTGCCATGACGCTGCAAACCGGCTTGCGCTTGCCAGAGCGTCTGGCTGGCATGCTGTGCCTGTCCGGTTACCTGCCTTTGGCGGCAGCGGTGGAAAAAGAACGTCATCAAGCCAATCAGAACACGCCTATATTCATGGCGCATGGCAGCATGGATCCGGTCGTGCCTCTGACACGTGCCGAAGCCAGCCGTCAGCAACTGGAAGCCATGGGCTATCAGGTGCAATGGAATGTCTACCCCATGCCCCACGCTGTTTGCCCGGAAGAAATCAGCGCGATTGGCCACTTCCTGAAACAGGTACTGCGCTAATCAGAGCACCAGACAAAAAAACGCCGCTGCAATCACAGCGGCGTTTCTTATTCAGCTTTTCATTGATAGATCCGAGCAATACGCTCTTGCCAGGTCTTTTCCCGAACCTGCACCCCATCCTCTTTCAGCACCCGCGTGAAAGTCAGGTAGAAATACGATTCGTCGGACTCGATCCGAGCCTGGGCTGACATATCAATCTCCCGCCCCTTGATCGTAAAGACATTGCGCCGATCACCCTGATAGCGCGCCTTGGCAGGCGTAGCATCATTGACCTCCCAGCGATACATCTCCTCGGAGCGGTACAAATTGTCATGCAGCACCCAGCTAAGCTCATTGCTGGTGGTGAACGTCGAATCGCCCGTAGCTTCATTACGAACACTGCTGAACACGGGGCCATCCCCGTCAATAGTGCGGCCGAAAGGAGCCGCTTCACTCGCCTGGGGTGGCGACATGACGCAAGCCTGCGTACCCTGCTCCCGCACAGGCACCACGGGCAGGTCTACCCAGGTATCCGCACCCGGAAACAGACTGGTGACACCCGGCGTCGGGCTGGGCCAGACCATGGGGAACTGCGCATTGCTCACCGCCAGGCGGATACGATGGCCCGGCTTGAAACGCCACGTAGTGAAGTGAATGGAGGTTTCCAAATTGGTGGCCTTACCCGGCACCAAGGGCTGTGGTTCCAGACGCGAGATACGCTGGGAAGGGTTGATGATTGCCCCGCTGACCAAAGAAACCTGCCCATTCGGGGCCACATCCTCCAGTCGCACTGTCCATTGATAGAAAGGCACATCAGCCGCGACCTTCAGACGTACCTTAGGCATACCCATGATTTCCATGGCATCGCTCAAGGGCGCGGAGTCATACACCAGGCTATGTGCATCATCGGCAGCCATATCGCCCGTTTGCTCACCCCACCAGCCACCACCAGCCAAACCCGCTCCAGCCTTGTAACGCAAGGTCTGAGCCAAACCGGAGGCAGGAGAAATAGCAGCCAGCTGGTGTCCGGCCTGAGGATGCAGACGTTGAGTCCGCGCGCCTTCCACCGGCCATTGCGGATCACAGCGCCAATAACCGGGCACGCTGGTCCGATCGGTAGCGGGAGCATGGCCGGTACGCATGAAGGCCATCCGACGCGGTTCATCCAGAATTCCGGTATCTATGTCTTTAAGCCAGTAGTCCCACCAGCGCACCGCCTTCTCGCGCCACTCATAATTCGGGCCAGGCACGCCATATTCTGGCCAGGCGTGGTTCCAGGGCCCCATTTCCACAATTACAGGCGCTTTCGAGGTTCGACTGACATCCAGCGCAAAATCACGATAGCCATCCAGCAAGCCACCAATCAAATAGGCCGGGACTTCCAAAGGCTGCTTTTTGAAGGCCAGGGACTCGGCACGCCAGAAATCGCCGTCCTGTTGTTGACGCAGCCAGGTAAAAATCCAGGGCTCGCGGTCAAAACGGTTCTTGAAATACTCCTCGTCAATCCGATAATCCGGGCTTTGCGGCATGGCGTTATCGGTATCAATCTGGTGCGCATAGGAGTCAATATGCAAGGCACCATCAATATAGTGAACGTCGTTGTAAAACAGATCGGTAGAACCGTGCGCCGCGATAATGGCCTTGAGTGCTGGCGGTTTTCTGTGAGCCGTCATCAAGGAGTTGAAGGCGCTCCAGGACAGGCCGTACATACCCACCTTGCCATTGGACCAGCTCTTGCGAGACAACTGATCGATCAGCTCCTCGGCATCGGCAATCTCGGCAGCGGAATACTCGCTAACAGGGACAGGGCCAGAGCTGCCACCTGTGCCACGCACATCAACCCGCGCCAGCACATAGCCCCGCTTGGCAAAATAAGAGCCGTACTCGTAGTCACCCAGCGCGAAGAAGTCGTCCTTGCGATAAGGCAGCATCTCCAGAATGACCGGGAAGGTTTCACCCGGTGTTTTAGCCGATGGCCGATAATACGTCACCGCCAAGCGCACACCATCGCGCATTTCCAGGCTGTCGTTCTCCATGGAGAACTCGTAATGGTTTTTTTCAGGTGGCATCGCTGTCTGCCCGGAGCAAGCCAGCAGGCCGCCTATCAAGAACAAGCCCAGCACCCAGCGCTGCAAAGCAGCCAGATTCAATCGCATCATTGTGTCCCCGGTATGTGGCGCCGTCGGTGGTGGGCACCATCCATTGATGCGGCGGCAGCCAGCACTCCAGCGCTGTACTGCCTGCCATCACGAGTGCATCATAGTCCCGCCACCGTTGAGTGAATCGGGACATCAGGGGAACAATTAAACGGGTATTTACCTGACAAGCAGACAGGCCTGCCTGTGCCTAATCCGAGCGACGGGTCTCACCCAGATCCAGCCAGACACGACGCATGCTGGGATCTTCCGGGTCCGCATCGTTCTGAAAGCCCAGACGCTTCATCAGAGCTTGCATAGGCGCATTGGAGGCCAGCACATAACCGTCGATGTAGGTCAGCCCCTGCTCGGCGGCAGCCTGTATCAGCGCCTCCATCAGGATGACTCCCAGACCACGTCGCTGCCAGGCATCCCCGATAACCAGGGCGTACTCCGCCCCCCGACCATCACCATTACGAAGATAGTGGGCAAAGCCAATAATCTCGTCACGGGGATGGTTACGGTTATCTGGATTGGGCGAACGCACGGTAGCGATCAGCGCCAGCTCCCGGTCGTAGTCAATGCGGGTGTAGCGCGACAACATGCGTGGAGTCAGCTCTCGCAGCATGGACACAAAGCGCATGTAGCGACTTTCATCCGACAGGCCACGCATAAAGGTCTGCAAGGCCTCGGCGTCCTCGGGACGTATAGGGCGCAAGGTCCAGCGCTGCCCATCCTTGAACTGACGCCGCTCAATCATGTGACGCGGATAGGGATGAATCGCCATGTGGCGATAGCCAGCCGTTTCAGGCAGTACCAGCATGGACTGCCTGCTCAGGGAAATGGAAATGCTCTTGATGTACAGACTGTTCTCGCCCGCCATGATGGGGTCCAGCACCACACGGCGCACGCCGGGCAACTCGCTCATCAAATCCGAAAGACGCTCCAGCACCTGCAACAGCTGCGTCAACACCAAAGGCGTCAATTGCGAGGACAAGCTCTTGCGCCACAAGGGACTACGCTCCACCAACTGGCGCGCCAGATAGCGGTTCAGCGGTGGCAGTTCTACCGCCGGATAGGATGAGGAAAGCCAATCCGCGTGATCGGCCCCACCAAAGACAGCGTAAGGGCCCAACTTGTCGTCGGTCTCAAAACGCAGACCCATGGGCGGGACATCGGGATCAGGCTCACCCTGATCGTGCGTCACACGCAAGTCGACAACAGGCACGTGGAAGTAGCGCAACAGATCGCGGCACTCCTGCTCGCTAGCCTCGCGGCGCTCGCTTTGAATCTGGCGTACCAGTTCTCGGGCAGGCTCTACCTCTGGCAAGGTGCCCAGCGGCAAAGGTGGCAAGGTTTGCTGCGACAAGTGCTGGTTATAGTGATAGCGAGCCAGCAGGTCAAAGGCATTGGCCGCCGTGTCCGGGGTACGGAACGCCGGTGTCCCCACCCCATCCAGCAGGTGACGCAGGGGCCGCATATCCGCATCCCCAATCAAGCAGGTAATGATGGGCTTGCGAGCACTGGCCGACAACATGGCCAACTCACGCGATACCGCCGGCATATCGGCCAAAGGGTCCGGGGTCAGCAAGACCAGCACCCCGTCAATTTCCTTGTCATCCAGCAAGGTGGAAATAACCGAGTCGATGCGCATGGGCGTCAGTGGTACATAAGTGACCACCGGGTTCTGAACCTGGTCGCCAGGAGCCAGCAGATTATCCAGCGCCCGCTGGGTAGAGGGCGATAGCTCCGGGCAGGTCACCGCGGCATCCGAACCCAGTACATCCAAAGCCATCTGCGCGGCCCCATTCCCATTGGAGAACAAGGCAATACGCCGCCCTTTGGGACGGCGGGTGTAAACCAGCACTTTCAGGGCCGAGAACAGTTGCACAAAATAACGAATGCGCACCGCCCCCACACGCCGCATCAAGGCATTGAAGACCGCCTCGTGGGCCTCGCCCTGCTGACGCTGACCGCCTACTTTCAGGACCACCACAGGTTTGACGGCCGCCACGGCGTGCAAGGCACTGGTGAAACGACGAGAAGCAGGTGTGTGCTCCAGATACAGCGCAATACTGTCCGTGCGCGGGTCCATGGCCAGATATTCAAGCACCTCGGGCACGTCGATAACGGCCTCGTCCCCGACCGACACAATGGCGGAGAAACCCAGGCTGACATCTTCAGCCCAGTCCATCAAGGCCGAGGTGATGGAGCGCGACTGAGACACCAAGGCCACACGGCCCGCCAGAGCCATTTGCGGCTCGTGACTTAAATTGAGGCCCAGATGCGGCCGTTGTATCCCGAAGGCACGCGGCCCCAGCACCAGACAATTATTGATACGGGCCCAGGAGCGCGCATACACCATGTCTTCCATAGGATCGCGGGAGGCCAGATTGGAGGGCAGCAACAGAACCACACGTGGCTTATGCACCCGGATGGCATCCAGGGCCTGTGGCAAACGCACCGGCTCGATACACACCAGCGCCAGATCCAGGCGCTGTGTATCGGTCAATCCTTCCAGACGATCGGGCACCAGCACTTGCGTGGCTGTAATCCGTGCCTGCGTGATCCGCCCAGCCAATCGGGCTGGCATCTCGTTGATCAGGGGCAAAGGCAAGGTGGACACGACCAACACCGAACGGGGCTCAAACAATGCTGTCAGACGATGCCTTAGGGCTGCCATGATTGTTCCGCCATAAGAAAACCACACACCAAAATAATGAATTCTCCCATCTTAAGCACAGCCGTCTACAAATAAAAGAGACTTGGCTGGCTATCTCTGTCTTGCATCATGCAGACGGTTTTTATCCTGAGGCGGGCCATTCATATACTTTCGTATAGCAACCATACGCCAATGCCTGGGCAAAACGGGCGCAAAGCCAGTCGCAAAGCGGCTTGCAGGTCGTAAAATAACACCCGTTCGGAAAGCAGGACCTTTCGTTCTCTCTGACAGGAAAAAACACACTATGTCCAGCGACGACAGTCGAAGAAAGATGCTGCACAGGCCCCTCAGACGCTACTGACCCACCGGGTTGTCTGCTGATGTGGCTTGCGCAGCACGATCAGGAGTCAACCATGCACCGCATTATTCATACTGGACCGATCCGGGCCCTGACCTCGTCGGGTTCGCATCTTGCCACACCTTGCCCTCACGAGCGTGCTGTTCCCGGCCGCCGCCCCGCTATTGCCTGGCGTATCAACACGGCCAGCCGCAAACCAGAAATTCACTGGATTGCAGACAGTGACAAACCACCCTCAGCGCGAGTGTGGCGCTGCACCTTGCCCAGCCACTAAACGCTGGCCTGACGCTTACTAAATCCGCTTGTTCTTATCTTTAGTTTGCCGACTCTCAAACCGGTCGGCAGGACCTGCTGTGTCCATCTCTTGGGATGGACAGCACCGTCACGCCTGTACACCAGGAGCATTACATGAGCATTCAACAACATCGTCCGCCACTGCGTTCAGTGGACTACGACGCCAAGCTGCACACGGCCACCGAAACCGGGCTTAGCCTGGAGACGACCCTGGCCTCTGTACAAGCCAATCTGAATGGCCTGACCGACGCCGAAGCCTTGAGCCGCCTGACCGAATACGGCCCTAACGAGGTCGCCCGGGACAAGCCCGCCCACGCCTTGATTCAATTGGCGCTGGCCTTTAAAAACCCCTTTATTGCGGTCCTGATGGTGCTGGCCGCCGTCAGCGCTGTCACCGACATTATCTTGCCCATGCGCTCGGGCGAAGACGTGGACTACACCGGCGTGCTGATTATTGTGGTCATGGTCACCTTGAGCGGTCTGCTGCGTTTCTGGCAGGAGTACCGTTCCGGCAAAGCTGCCCAGGCTCTGAAAGCCATGGTACGTACCACCGCCAGCGTACAACGACGCTCTACCGTGTCCAGCGCTACGGTCATGCGCGAAATCCCCATGAGCCAGATCGTGCCCGGCGATATTGTGCGCCTGTCGGCTGGGGACATGATCCCGGCAGACCTGCGCCTGATAGAGTCCCGCGACTTGTTCGTCAGCCAGGCCGCCCTGACAGGTGAAGCCCTGCCTGTTGAAAAGTACGATGTCTTTAGCGCCGTCAGCAGCAAGAGTGCCTCTGCTTCCAGTTCCCAGGCTGGTGTGCTGGAACAGAACAATATGTGCTTTATGGGCACCAACGTGGTCAGCGGTACGGCCACGGCAGTGGTTGTGGCCACCGGTGCCAAGACCTATTTCGGCTCGCTGGCCAAAGCCATTGTCGGCTCGCGCGCCGAAACTTCTTTTGACCGGGGCGTTAACAGCGTCAGCTGGCTGCTGATTCGCTTCATGCTGGTCATGGTGCCTATCGTGCTGCTGATCAACGGTTTCTCCAAAGGCGACTGGACCGAAGCCTTCCTGTTCGCACTGGCCGTTGCCGTCGGTTTGACTCCTGAAATGCTGCCCATGATTGTGTCCTCCAACCTGGCCAAGGGCGCGGTGGCCATGGCCAAGAACAAGGTGGTGGTCAAACGTCTGAACGCGATCCAGAACTTTGGTGCCATGGACGTGCTGTGTACCGACAAGACCGGCACCCTGACACAAGATCGCATCATTCTGGAACACCATCTGGGTCTGGATGATCGCAACAGCCCCCGCATTCTGGAACTGGCTCTGCTCAACAGCCTGCACCAAAGCGGCGTGAAGAACCTGATGGATCAGGCGGTACTGCGCTTTGCAGAAAAAACACCCTCTGCCCTGCAAGCCATCGGCTCCTACCGCAAGATCGACGAACTGCCTTTTGATTTTGTGCGTCGTCGCCTATCAGTTGTCGTGCAAAATCCGCAAGGCGAGCAGCTCATGGTCTGCAAGGGGGCGGTGGAGGAAATGCTCAGCATTGCCACCCACGTACAAGACGGTGACCAGCGCTTGCCACTGGATACCGAGCAACGTGCCCGTTTGCTGAAAATGGCTTACCGCTACAACTCGGACGGCTTCCGTGTCTTGCTGATTGCCACTCGCAGTATTTCCATCGAGCAGGCCAAGAGCCGTTACGAAGCCCAGGATGAACGCGAGATGACGGTACAAGGCTTGCTGACCTTCCTGGACCCACCCAAGGAAAGTGCTGCCCAAGCCATTGCCGCCCTGACCGAACACGGTGTAGCCGTGAAAGTGCTGACCGGCGATAACGAAATCATTACCGCGAAAATCTGCCGTGAAGTGGGCCTGGAGCCCGGCAAGCCTTTGCTCGGACCTGAAATCGAGCTGATGCAAGACCCCGATCTGCGTTGCGCTGTCGAGCGTCACTCGGTTTTTGCCAAGCTCACGCCCCTGCAAAAATCACGTGTGCTCAAAGCGCTGCAAGCCAATGGTCACACCGTCGGTTTTCTGGGGGATGGCATCAACGACGCCCCCGCCCTGCGCGATGCCGACGTGGGGATTTCGGTGGATAGCGGCACGGATATTGCCAAGGAATCGGCAGATATCATCCTGCTGGAAAAGAACCTGCTGGTTCTGGAAGAAGGCGTGATCAAAGGCCGCGAGACCTTTGGCAACATCATCAAGTACCTGAACATGACAGCCAGCTCCAACTTTGGCAATGTTTTCTCGGTGCTGGTGGCCAGTGCGTTCATCCCCTTCCTGCCCATGTTGGCCATCCACTTGCTGATTCAGAACCTGCTCTACGATATCTCCCAGCTGGCTTTGCCCTGGGACCGCATGGACAAGGATTTTCTACGCAAACCGCGTAAATGGGATGCCAAGAATATTGGCCGCTTCATGATCTGGATTGGCCCGACCTCATCCATCTTCGACATCACCACCTTTGTCCTGATGTGGTACGTGTTTGGCGCCAATACGCCTGAACTGCAATCGCTGTTCCAGTCCGGCTGGTTTATTGAAGGCTTACTCTCGCAGACTCTGGTAGTTCACATGCTGCGTACGCAAAAGATCCCCTTCATCCAAAGCACCGCAGCCCTGCCTGTGATGCTGATGACCTTCCTGATCGCCGCTATTGGTATTTATCTGCCCTTCTCGGGCGTCGGTGCACTGGTTGGCCTGCAGCCTTTGCCTTGGGAATACTTCCCATGGCTGGTCGGCACCTTGCTGGCTTACTGCCTGGTCGCACAGGGTATGAAAATGCTGTACATCCGCCGCTTTGGCCAGTGGTTCTAAGTCGGACAGGCCTGGGCTTCCGGAACTTCTTCCGGGGGCCCAGGCCTTAACGCACATTCTGAAAGAACCTCGGGTATATGATGGCCACACGACAGACACCATCCTGCAGCCTGGCCCATACACGAAAGATATGACACCACCCCTTCGCTTCCTATCGAGCAAAACCTACCGAGCCTTGGCCCTGACCGGCATCTGTATTTTGATGGCGCTGGTCTTCATTGCCGATACCGTCACCAACTACGCTATCGCCGCTGCGGTCTTTCACACCCCGCTGCTGCTGATAGCGATTCGTTTTCTGTCGGCACGGCAAGTTGTTGCCCTGACCACCATCAGCATGGTGCTGACCGTGGTCAGTTTTCTGCTGACCCGCTCGGGCGACTACGACGTGGGCCTGGTCAATACCGGCATCAGTATTATTGCCATCGCGATCACCTCCTATCTGGGGCTGAAGCTCAAGTCTGTACAGGCAACGGCTCATGAGACACGCGAGCATTTGCTGCGTCTATCCCGTTTGACTACCCTGGGCCAGCTCAGCACCTCGATTGCCCATGAAGTCAGCCAGCCTTTGGCCGCCATCAACAGCAGCGCGGGCGCCTGCCAGCGCTGGCTGGAAGCCTCGCCCCCTAATGTCGAGAAGGCACAGGCTGCCGCGCAGCGTATTGTGTACGACGCCCAGCGCGCCAAGGATGTGCTGGATCGGGTACGCAGCATTACCCGTAACGAAGCCCCCACCAGCAGCGCGTTTGATTTGAATCTGGCTCTGACCGAACTGCTTAGCCTGTCCGGTGGCGAGATGCGACGTCAACATATTGATTTGCGTCTGGCCTTGCAGTCCGATCTGCCCCAGGTCTTTGCCGACCGGGTTCAGATTCAGCAGGTGATGGCCAATTTGCTGCTCAATGCCATCGAAGCCCTGTCCCCTCCCTCGGACTATCATGCGGCTCATATCACCATAGAAACCAGCGTTTTGCCCGGCGACAAGCCGCAAGCCAACAAGGTGCTGTTTTCCATCAAGGACAATGGTCCCGGCTTGTCGGGCACGCAGTTGTCCCAATTGTTTGATACCTTCTGGACCACCAAGGCAAGCGGCCTGGGCCTGGGCCTGACCATCAGCCGCACCATTATTGATGCCAATAACGGCCATATCTGGGCCACTGACCAAGCCGATGGCGGTGCTGCCTTTCATTTCACCTTACCTTTGGCGCCATGACAGAAAATCTGGATTCCTCTCTGAACACGCCCACCGTCTACATCATTGATGATGACCCGTCCGTTCGCGCTGCCCTGGACGATTTGCTGGCCAGCGTAGGCTTGAACGCGCTGAGCTTTGCTTCTACGCGGGACTTTCTGGCGCATCCCTTATCTGACGCCCCTGCCTGTCTGGTGCTGGATGTGCGCATGCCCGAGCAAAGCGGCACGGATTTTCATTTGCAGATGGAATCGCGCGGGCTGCATATGCCGGTCATCTTTATTACTGGCCACGGCGATATTCATATGGCGGTCAAGGCCATCAAGCATGGTGCCTGGGATTTTCTGACCAAGCCTTTTGTAGATCAGGCCCTGATTGATGCCGTGCAGTCGGCTCTGGCTGCTGATGCTCAGCGCAAGGAAGAAGCCAGAACCCGGCTGACTTTGCAGCAACGCTGGGACAGCCTGAACGCCGGCGAGCGCGATGTCTTTGAGCGGGTGGTGCAAGGCCTGCTGAACAAACAGATCGCGGCCGAGCTGGATGTGAAGGAAGTGACGGTCAAAGTTCGCCGCGCCCGCGTGATGCAAAAAATGCAAGCCGGGTCGCTGGCGGAACTGGTGCGCCAGTTCGATCAACTCAATACAGAAAGCGGCCATTAGGACAGTTCTACGCGGCGGTTCTTTCCTAGTTGGCGTGCTGGGTTAAAATACGCAGATTCGGTCCCGTATGCGGGCTTCCCAAGGTCAAGGCCACACACAAGTTATGAGCACGTCTACTTCCAACGTCATCCGCACCCGTTTTGCCCCCTCGCCCACTGGTTATCTGCACCTGGGCGGCGCGCGCACTGCACTGTTCTCCTGGGCCTTTGCCCGTCATCATCAAGGCACTTTTGTGCTGCGTATTGAGGATACGGATCTGGAGCGTTCCACCCCCGAGGCGGTGCAAGGCATTCTGGATGGTATGCAATGGTTGGGCCTGGATGCGGACGAAGGTCCGTTCTACCAGATGCAGCGCATGGATCGTTACCGCGAGGTCATCGCCCAGCTGCTGAAAGACGGCCATGCCTATTACTGCTACAGCAGCCCCGAGGAAGTGGAAGCCATGCGCGAAAAAGCGCGTGTTCAAGGTTTGAAGCCTCGTTATGACGGTACCTGGCGTCCTGAGGCTGGCAAGCAATTGCCTGCCATCCCGGCTGATCGCAAGCCTGTAGTTCGTTTCAAGAGCCCCCAGTCCGGCGCAACCAGCTGGGACGATATGGTGAAGGGCCGCATCAGCTTTGATAACAGCGAGCTGGACGATCTGGTCATTGCCCGCCCGGATGGCACGCCTACATACAACTTCTGCGTGGTGGTGGACGATTGGGACATGGCGATCACTCATGTGATTCGCGGTGACGATCACGTGAACAACACGCCACGTCAAATTGTGATTTTGCAGGCTTTGGGCGCGACTTTGCCTGAGTACGGTCACGTACCCATGATTCTGGGCCCTGATGGCGAGAAGCTGTCCAAGCGTCATGGTGCGGTCAGCATCATGGATTACGACAAGGACGGTTATCTGCCTGAGGCCATGATTAATTATCTGGCTCGTTTGGGCTGGAGTCACGGTGATGACGAACTGTTCACCCGCGAGCAGTTGGTGGAATGGTTTGATACGCGCAGTCTGAGCAAGTCGGCTTCGCAGTGGGATCCCAAGAAGTTGAACTGGGTGAACGCCCATTACATCAAGGCCAGCGACAATGCGGATCTGGCCGAGCGTGTGGCTCCCCGTATTGAGGCTTTGGGTGGCAAGACGGATGGTCAGGATTTGCCCGGCATCATGGGTTTGTTGAAAGACCGTGCCGAGACTTTGAATCAGCTGGCTGAAGGTGCTTTGCTGTTCTGCCGTCCTTTCGAGCCCGCCAGCGATGAGCTGATGGCCGAGGTATTGACGCCGGAAGCGCGTGTTTTGCTGCGTGATTTTGCCAGCAAGGCGATTAGCTTGCCGCAGTGGAATACGGAGAATCTGGCTGCTTTGATCAAGCAGGTTCTGACGGATCACGAGGTGAAAATGCCCAAGCTGGCGATTCCTTTGCGCGTGGCAGTGACAGGACAGAAGCAGACGCCTGCGGTGGATGCGGTGCTGGCTTTGGTTGGACGCGACAAGGTGTTGGGGCGTTTGGCTGGGCTGTAAGCGTTATAGCTAAGGCTTACATAAAGGGCATCTCATTCGAGATGCCCTTCTTTTTGCTTGGTACCCTGACATCGGCTCGATGGCTCGTCTATCGACGTTAAACCTGCATACCACCTAAGGCCGACTCCAACGCCACTTGCCCGATGCTCTTTGGCTCCGGCGAGCCAGGTTACTTCGTTGCAAGCAGTTGGCTCATATCAAACAGCCGCATTCAGGTGGCTGATTTCAATTGTCGCTTCGCCCTTATCGCTACTGGCCCAGACCGTGCCGTCCTGGACATTCAGATTGATGGTCATGCCACGCTCGGCCAGGGCGGCTAAGGCGTCAGTCCCGGCGGTATCCAGCGCATAGACCTGTATATTGCGGGCGCGGCTGATCTTGTCCTTGATGCCACTCCACCAGACGGAGACATTGCGGCCATAGGCCAGCACCGTCACCTTGTCAGCACGGCCGCTGGCTTTGATCAGACGTCTATCGTCCGGCAGGCCTACCTCCAGCCAATGCAGCAAATTGCCGCCCAGATCATGTTCCCACAAGGCGGGCTCGTCCGAGTCGCTTAGCCCGCGCGAAAAGCTCAAGGCTTCGTCCGCTTGCGCATACAAACCGTAAGCCAACAAACGCACCATCAGACGCGCTTCGGTCTCGGAGGGGTGACGGGCCAGCGTCAGGGTATGACTGCCGTAGTAGGCCCGGTCGTTATCGGCCACATTAAGTTCAGCTTTATAAATCGTCGCGCGCAGAGCCATGGAGCGTCCAGCAAAAGAAACAGACAAAAAACTGGCCGCCCCCAGGACGGCCAGGAATCATTCAAGCAAGCAGAGATCAGAATGGCAGGCGGTAGCCAGGCGACATTCTGGTCAAGCGATAGGTGGTACCACTTTGGTCACGCAGCACCAGATTGCGGGCTGTCAGGCTGACGATGTTGTAGTGGTTTTCATAAATCGGGTCGCCCGGTTCGGTTGTGACCCCATTGGATTCTTGCGTGCTGATTTGCAAGTCGTTGCCCTTGCGCACCCAGCAACCGCTTTCGTTCAAGCCTTGCGAAGGCTTGTTGGGGCGCTTGACCTGTTCGGTGTACGCCATGGAGCCGTCAGTTTGCAAGGTGAACAAGGTACGCAGCTCGCCAACCACGCCTTTCTGGCGGTGCTTGCTTAGCCAGTTACCAGCCAGTTGCTCCCCCGCCGCAGCAGGCTGACATGCAGGATGGACAGGCTTGACAGCCGCTTGTGCAGCAGGCTCGGGAGCCGGCGCCTTGACCGCGCAGGCGCTTAAAAACACAGTAGCCAGCACAGCAACCCAGGAAGTGCGTCGCAAGATATTCGCCTTCGTCATAAAACCCCGTCCTTCATGCGTACATACCGACCCACCACAGGCCGGCGAATCCTGATTATTCTACCCGAAGGCGCTTGTATTACCCCATAACAAGATGCTTCAAAGTGGCAAAGGCAGTCGGGTCACGTTTTTGATTTCACGCATGGCCACAATCGTACGGGTTTGACGCACGCCCGGCATATTGAACAGAAAGCGATGCAGGAAATCGTCGTAGGACTCCGCGCTGGGCACCATGATCTTGAGCAGAAAATCCGCATCGCCAGTCACGGCGTGGCATTCCAGAATCTCGGGCGCATCGCGCACGGCACGAATGAAGTTATCGACTATTTCACCCGAGTGACGGTCCAGACTGATCTGGGTAAACATGCAACTTTGCAGTCCCACCTGACGGCGATCCACGCGCGCATAATAGCCTTGGATAACCTTGTTTTTTTCCAGATTTTTGATGCGCCGCCACACGGGCGCAGTGGACAAACCCACCTGCTCGGAGACCTGCTGAGCCGAGGCTCGGCCATCCAGTTGCAAGGCATCCAATATTTTTAAGTCAGTTTTATCCATATTTGAATATTTACGAAATGAACATTTCAAAGAATAGGGAATACACGCAACTATAACGCAAAAAAAAGCGAGGGCAGACTCTCTATCATGATCTCTATCTGGAGGTTTCATCATGACGCAGTCCGTCGACACTCAATACAAGCTAAGCGACAACCTGACCGCACAATCAGGACGCATCTTTTTAACTGGCACACAGGCCCTGGTGCGCATGTTGCTGACCCAGGCTCGCCTGGATAAAGAACACGGTTTGAACACCGCCGGTTTTGTCTCCGGCTACCGTGGTTCGCCGCTGGGTGGCGTGGACATGATCATGTGGAAGGCCCAGAAGTATCTGGACCAGGCCAAGGTTCGTTTCCAACCCGCTATTAACGAAGACCTGGCCGCCTCCATGATTATGGGCACCCAGCAAGCTGGCGAGCGTGCCGACCGTACCGTCGATGGCGTGTTCTCCATGTGGTATGGCAAGGGCCCCGGTGTAGACCGCGCGGGCGATGCCTTGCACCACGGCCATGCTGCCGGTGCCTCCCAACACGGTGGCGTCCTGATGATTGTGGGTGATGATCACGTGGCCTCGTCCTCGTCCATTCCCCACGCCAGCGAACAATCCCTGATCGCCTGGGGCATCCCGGTAGTCAACCCCAGCTCCGTTGAAGAATACGAACGCTTTGGTATCTGGGCCTGGGCCTTGTCGCGTTACTCCGGCTCCTGGGTAGCCTTCAAAGCCATTACCGAAACCGTGGAAAGCGGCCGCTCTTTCGAGATTGCCCCTCTGGATGATCTGGCCCCGGCCTTGGCCGACAAGCAAGGCGGCAAACACCCTTACGACCCGAGCAAATTCCTGACCCCTTCCATGGAAGGTACGCTGGACGCCCGCCTGGATAGCGTGCGTGAATTTGCGCACAAGTACAGCCTGGACCGCGTGCTGGAAGCGGCACCTGATGCGCGTATCGGTATTGTGTCCACCGGCAAAGCCACACTGGATACGTTGGACGCGCTGCAACAACTCAGCGGTCTGGATAATCTGCCCGCCATTCGCCATCTGAAAATTGGTTTGAGCTGGCCTGTTAACCCGCAATCACTGAACGATTTTATTGAAGGCCTGGACCACGTTCTGGTCATTGAAGAAAAAGGCCCGATCATTGAAGACCAGTTAAAGAATCTGCTCTTTAACCGTGCCCAGCGCCCTACGGTGTCTGGCAAGCGCGATATCGAAAATGAAGTGCTGATCCCTGCCGATGGCCAGCTCAGCCCTGCCCGTGTGGCCGTGGGTCTGCGTCGCTGGCTGGGCCATCACGCCAATGTACAGTTGCCTGCCTGTACGGTGCAAAACCTGGCACCGATTGATACCAATGGTCTGACTCGTCGCCCCTACTTCTGTTCGGGCTGTCCGCACAATACTTCCACCAAAGTGCCCGAAGGCAGCCAGGCTATGGCGGGTGTGGGTTGCCACTACATGGCGACCTGGATGGACCGCAAAACCCGTGGTCTGACTCAAATGGGTGGCGAAGGCACGGACTGGGTGGGCCTGTCGCCCTTCATCCAGACCGGCCATATGTTCCAGAACATGGGTGAAGGCACGTATTTCCACTCCGGCTATCTGGCAATTCGTCAGGCCATTGCCGCGGGTGCCAACATTACCTACAAGATTCTGTTCAACGATGCGGTTGCCATGACAGGCGGTCAGCCGGTTGACGGCCCGATATCTGTGCCTCGCATTTGTCAGCAGACCATTGGTGAAGGTGCGCGTCGTGTGGTCATCACCACCGATGAGCCAGAGCGCTATCGCGGTGTCAGCCTGCCTGCCGGTGTGGACGTTCATCACCGTCGCGAGCTGGATCGTTTGCAGCGTGAACTGCGCGAGATCCCCGGCGTCACCATTTTGATTCACGACCAGACCTGTGCGGCTGAAAAGCGCCGTCGCCGTAAAAAGAACGAGTACCCCGATCCTGCTCGTCGCCTCTTTATCAATAAGGCGGTCTGCGAAGGCTGTGGGGATTGCGGTGTGCAATCGAACTGCTTGTCTTTGGTGCCTGCTGAAACGCCCGAAGGCCGCAAGCGCCAGATCGACCAGTCCAGCTGTAATAAGGACTACTCCTGCGTGGACGGTTTCTGCCCCAGCTTTGTGTCGGTGATGGGCGGTGCCCTGCGCCGTGGCGATCAAAACGGTCAGGCCGATATGAAAGCCCAGTTGCTGGCCAAGCTGGACACGCTGCCGCAACCCAATATTCAAGCCAAGGACTGCAATGTAATTGTGGCCGGTGTGGGTGGTACTGGTGTGATCACTATCGGTGCGGTGCTGTCCATGGCGGTACACCTGGAAGGCCGCTCCAGCTCCGTGCTGGACATGACGGGCCTGGCACAAAAAGGCGGCACCGTCATCAGCCACATCCGTCTATCTGCCAATAAAGAGAACACGGGTGCGGTGCGTGTCGATCCCGGCCAAGCCGACCTGGCGATCTTGTGCGACGTGGTGGCCGCCGCTCACCCCAATGCCCTTTCCTGCCTGCGTCCTGGTCATACCCACGCCATCATCAACGAATATCTGGCTCCCACGGCCGAGTTCACCCGCAACCCGGATGCCCCTTTGGATGCCCAGCACTTGCTGAGCCAACTCAAGACCACCGCTGGCGAAAACCAGGTGCGCTCTTTCAATGCTCACCAGGCTGCCACGCTGCTGTTCGGCGATAGCCTGTTGTCCAATATGCTCTTGATGGGCATGGCTTGGCAGCAAGGTTCCATGCCAGTGAGCAGCGCAGCGGTTGAACAGGCCATCCGTCTGAACGGTGTGGCGATTCAAGCCAACCTGGATGCCTTCCATTTGGGTCGCGTGTTGGCTCACGATGAAAAAGCACTGGCCAGCCTCCTGGCTCCAGCCGCTCAAGTGGTGACCTTGCAGCGTCGCGAAACACTGGAGCAAATCATGCAGCGCTGCACCAGCAGCCTGGAGCAATACCAGAACGCCGCTTATGCCCAGCGCTTCACCAACACCATCACTGCGCTGCGCGAAGCCGAGCAGAAACTGCGTCCGGGTCAGCGTCCTGCCTTGACTGAAAAAGCCGCACGCAGCTTGTACAAGCTGATGGCCTACAAGGATGAGTACGAAGTGGCCCGCCTGTTCAGCTCGCCCGCTTTCCGCCAGGATCTGGAGCAGCAATTTGAAGGTAACTTCTCCTTGCGCTTCCACTTCGCACCTCCTTTGCTGGCACGCCGTGATCCATCTACCGGCCGCCCGCGCAAGATCACATTGGGCCCACGCACCGCCACCTTGCTGCGTTGGATGGCGAAAGGCAAAGGTCTGCGCAACACGGTGCTGGATCCATTTGGCTACACCCATGAGCGTCGTATGGAACGTCGCTTCTGGCGCGAATACCAGAGCCTGCTCAACAGCTTGAGCAAGAACCTGAATCAAGCCAACTACGCCACAGCGTTGGAACTGGCCGAGCTGCCCCAACAATTGCGCGGCTTCGGTCCCGTGAAAATGGAATCGGCCAAGAAGTATGAAGCCCGCTTTGCCGAGTTGTCGCAGCAGTTGAAAAACACTGGCCCGGAAATTCAGGCAGTTCCCGCCTGAGCCTTGCCCGCTGCGACTTTTGAAACGATTAACCTGCCCTTTCAGCCCTGCTTATGCAGGGCTTTTTTTTGGTTTGAACAGACATTGAAAACCGCAGCTCAGTCGTGAATTGAAGTCCGTTTTCAAACCGCTTTTCCATGCTTAACACAGGTCTTTCAAAGCATGAAAAGGCCATGCAATCGATCCAGCAATGCGTCAAAAATCAGAGACTTGGATGCGACTATGGGCCGATTGCACGTGTCCAGAACGCAACTTATTTGAGACAGCAGACACCGATTCCTAATTCCATAAGCCCCAAGCCATGATTAATGCTTGACTGTGTAGGGGCTTGCGTTAGACTTCTAAGCGTATAAGGTATCGACCTTAAACGCCTGCGTCATTTGAAAAAGGCCATTGCAGTTTTCCAGGCCAGGTCAAATGGGTGTGGACAAACTAAAGACTTGTTCTCAAGGAGCATGATCATGGCAACAGCCAAGAAAGGCGCAGCAAAAGCAGCAAGCACAAAAGCCGTTAGCCCCAAAAAAGCAACGCCAGCAAAAGCAGCCGCAGCACCCGTAAAAGCTACTGCTACCAAGACCAGTCCCAGCAGCAAAACCGCTGCCCCCAAGTCCCCCGCTAAAACCACCGCTACCAAGACCAGCAAGGCTGCTGTAAAAGCCCCTGCCAAGTCTGCAAGCAGCGCATCTGCCAAGAAAACGGCTGCGAAAAAAACAGCGGTAAAGAAAGCCACTCCAGCAAAAACCACGGCTGTTAAAGCCGCTGCGACCAAGACAAGCACCGCTAAAACCGTAGCCAAAAAAGCAGCTGTTAAAAAGACAGTCGCTAAAAAGGCGGTAGCCAAGAAAGCCGTTGCCAAAAAGGCCGTCGCTAAAAAAGCGGTAGCCAAGAAGACGGTGGCAAAGAAAGTGGTTGCCAAAAAAACGGTAGCTAAAAAAGCAGCTGCGCCCAAAACGGCCAGTGCCAAACCCGCTACCACCAAACCTGCTGCCACCGCTGCCGCAAAAAAACCGGCCAGCACCAAGGCAAGCAAACCCGTGGCCAAAAAAGCCACCCCCAGCAAAGCGGCAGCGAAACCTGCCACCAAAACCGGCACCAAAGCAGTTGTAAAGACCGCGGCTAAAAAAGCCAGTCCTGCTACCAGTGCCAAGAAACCCGTAGCTCCAAAGAAGAAAGAAGTTAAATCCGTGACCGCAGAAACCAAGACCCCAAAGACCAGCACAACGACTAACGCCACCGCTAAAGCAGGCAATAAAACAGCGGCTCGCAAAGCGACCAAAACAGCAGCAGCGCCTGCCGAACCTCGCCGCGAAGATGTCAATCCTGCTGGCTCCTGGCCTTTCCCAACAGGCAAGCGTCCTTAAGCACACGCTACTTTTATGTTTCTCCCCAAAGAGCCACCCTGATCAGGGTGGCTCTTTGGTTTGTAGCACTTGCATGCGACAATTCCCTCTCCCATCAATTCATACCAAGCAACTATGTTCAGTGAAGTCGCCCTCTTCCTAATCCATATTGTTCTGTCGCTGCTGGGCACGATTTTGCTACTGCGTGCCTGGGTGTATGCGCTCAGAATCCATCCCTTCAACCCTTATTCGCAAGCTATGTTCAAGGTCACGGACTGGCTGGTCATGCCTTTGCGCCGTGTCATTAAAAGCGGCAACCATTGGGACTGGACCTCTTTGTTCGCCGCCTGGCTTAGCGCCCTGGTATACCTGGTTTTGAGCGCCATGGTACTGACCGGATCGGTGTCCATGCTCTCGAACTTCCCCATGTTCTTGCTGGTAGCCGTCTTCACCGTTCTGCGCTGGACCTTGAGCCTGATCTTCTGGGTGGTCCTGCTGCAAGCGCTGCTATCCTGGATTCAGCCACAATCGCCCAGCATGCCCTTGCTGCGTTCCATTACAGCCCCCTTGCTGGACCCGATCCGTCGCGTCTTGCCTGACCTGGGTGGTCTGGATTTGTCGCCGCTGGTCGTCCTGCTGCTGACTCAAGTGCTCAATATGGTCATCACGCGCACCGCTTTCAGTCTGGTACCAATCTAAGCACAGCGGACTGTACGCATGGAAAACCTGGGCATAGCCCAGGTTTTTTTATGCTGAATTCAAGAGCAAGAATCAGGGTGTCTTGTGCGAAAGTGGACCTTATACTGGCCTCACCACCAATCAGCAGGCCACTTCCATGACTCGCCTTCCATCAAAACCAGACACATCCAGCCGCTACCGCGAGGCCGAACAATTCCTGGCCGCACTGGACCCCGACTGGCAAGCGCTGGTCGCCCACGTGGGCCCTTGCATCCATCAGCCACGCCCCGAGCGCGACCCTTACGAAGCCCTGATCCGCTCTGTTGTGTATCAGCAGTTGCATACCCGTGCGGCTGAGCGCATCCTGCAACGCCTGATTGATATCTATCCGCACGGCCATTGCCCAACGCCCGAGGAAGTGCTGGCGACTCCGTATGACACCCTGCGCGCTTGTGGCTTGTCCGGTGCCAAAGCCAATAGCATTCTGGGCCTGGCCCAGGCGCGCCTGGATGGCATCATTCCCGACCAGGCCACCGCTTTGCAAATGCCGGATGAAGAGCTGATCAAGCAGTTGACCACGCTGCGCGGCATAGGTCGCTGGACGGTGGAAATGATGATGATGTACACGCTGGAGCATGAAGACATTCTGCCTGCGGACGACTTTGGAGTGCGCGAGGGCTATCGCAATTTGAAGCAGCTGGACAAGGCTCCCTCAGCCCGTGTCTTGCGTGAAATTGGCCAAGCCTGGGCACCCTACCGCAGCGTGGCTTCCTGGTACTTGTGGCGCATGCCCAAACAGGCGCCAGTATTGGCGCCTTCTTCGAACGAGCTACATCGCGCTCCGCGCTCGCAGGACAAGACCGTTCGCCAACAAACTCCAGGTAGCCGTCTTTATTTTGCGATTGCCCAATGCAGCTTGGGTGCATTGCTCGTTGCCGAAAGCGAGTGCGGGATTTGTGCGATTTCCCTGGGCGATGATGCCAAAGTCTTGCTGGAACAGCTGCAAGAGCAATTCAAGGCCGCTGAGCTGGTCGAAGCCGATCCGCAATTCAATCAACGAGTGGCCCTGGTCGTTGCCATGGTAGAAAAGCCAACCCTGGGTTTGGATCTACCCCTGGACATCCAGGGCACCCCTTTTCAACAACGTGTCTGGGAGTTTCTACGCCATATCCCAGCAGGCCAGACCTTGAGCTATACCGAGATTGCCGAACGTCTGGGCATGCCCAAAGGCGCCCGTGCCGTGGCACGAGCCTGCGCCACCAACACCTTGGCCATTGCCATCCCCTGCCATCGGGTCGTGCGGCAAAGCGGGGATCTGGCAGGCTATCGTTGGGGCCTGGAGCGCAAGAAAACCTTGCTGGAGCGCGAACGCGCCCAAAAGGCTCAGCGCTGACAGGCGTTAAAAAACCCGGCCAATCGCCGGGTTCTTTATGCACAAAGCACTAAGGCTTTGATTACAAGGGCACCACGCGAGTTGGGCCATTACCACTAAGCATACGTACACGCTGACCAGCGGACAGAGGTACATCGGCTTCCTGGGCCACCACACGGGTTTCGCCATTATCCAGTTGAACCGTGATTTCCAGACCCTGGGTCTTGCCCATGCGGTTTTCAACCGCATTACCAACCAGACCGCCCAGAATCGCACCACCGATACTGGCCAGGATGCTACCGCGGCCACCACCAATGCTGCTGGCAGCGACGCCACCCAAGGCTGCGCCACCCACGGTGCCCACGCCCGAGTTCTGGTCTTCCTGAATAGTGACGGCGCGTACCGACACCACGGTACCCAAACGCACGATCTGTTCGCGCTGAGCCTGACCGTAGCTGTACACCGAGCTGGATGCCGATTTATTGGCACAACCTGCCAGCAAAAACACGGGGGCTGCCAGACTCGCCACTACCAGCAGACGCACTTTGGGTCGATCGAAAAAAGAAACGTACATACGGTTTACTCCAAAAAACGTAGCTGGCCGAATCATAAAAAACTATCGAGCGCTCTTTTACAGACTGCGCTCAATACCATAGTGCTGTTTTAGCATGGCCGAGATATCTGACCGTTTAAATTCATGATTTTGCGGGCCATCCGCCTGAATTTTAATACTGCCCATCAAGTTACCCAAGCTGCAAGCCTCCTGCCAGCTCCAGCCTTTTGTAAGACCATATAACAAGCCAGCGCGATGAGCATCGCCACAGCCGGTGGGATCCACCACATTTTCCACGGGCACAGGGGCAATCTCGTAAGTCTGACCATTGTGATAAAGCGTGCTGCCATGCTCTCCACGCGTCACGACAGCGGCTTGCAAGCCCTGGGCAATCTCGGCCATGCTCTTGGAGGTGCGCTGCTCGATAACTTCAGCTTCGTATTCGTTAGCCGTAAGAACTTGACACAGTTCCAGCATCTCCAGCAGGTCCTCACCCGCGAACAAAGGCATGGCCTGACCCAGGTCGAAAATAAAGGGCGTACCCTGCGCATGCAGGTGACGGGCATGAGCAAACATGCCGTCTTTGGAATCCGGAGCCACAATGCCCCATGCCGCTTCCTGACCAGACAAATCGATCTGGGCAGAATTGATCATGGCGCCCGGGTGGAAAGAGGTGATCTGGCTGGCGGCCAGGTCTGTGGTGATAAAGCACTGAGGGGTGAACATCTCGGGCATCACACTCACCATGCTGGTATCAATACCCAGGTTCTGCAGACGCTGTACATAATCCACACCGTCGCTGCCAACAGCCCCCACAGGAACAGGCTGGCCACCCAGCATGTTCAAGGTGTAGGAGATATTACCTGCACAACCGCCCCACTCTTTACGCAAGCTGGGCACAAAGAAGGACACGCTCAGGGTTTTGATGCTGTCGGGCAAGATGTGATCTTTGAAGTACCCCTCGAAAACCGCGATCGTATCAAACGCGATCGAACCACATACCAGCACTCGCTCGGTCATAAATTACCTTAAGGAAAAAAAGGGCTAATCTGGTAGCCATTAACTTGGAGCTGCCCGGTATTCAAAGGCAGGCGCACCATGATTTCACTGCGCGCTGCAAAAGCAGGCTCACGTCGCTCGGAAGCCAGGTACTGATCGGGCGTAATATTGCGCCGGGCGATCAAGGCTCCGGAAAAATCTTTCAAATCCAGTACCAGCGTAGGCCACTCCTGGGGCCGTTCAAACTCGTTGCGCAGCGTAAAGCCCAAGGTGGACTGTCCGGGCTGATTCGGCGCTTTATGCAAGGCCGAAGCCTGCACGCGAATCTGGTCCAGACGACGTTCATAGGGAACCTTGCACGACAAGGTCTGACACGCGCTCTCGAACACGGGACGCAGCATGGGTATCTGGCTGACAATCTGTACGCGATACACGTACATCAGCTGCACGACGAACAGGACAACACCCAGAACGCACAAGCTGGTCCAGATCAGCGAACCCACACGCTGACCAAAGCTGGCTTCGCCCTCATAACGTGTTTCGCGTTGCAAGGCTGGGTTGGGGTCAATGACCCAGTCCTGCTGAAAATCCTCGCCATCACGATCATGCGTACCATCAGCCTGACGCGAGGGGAAAGAGGCGCGCAAGGCACTGGCACGATCGCCCACACTGAACTCAGGCTCGGCAGCCGACCACGATGCCTGACCAATATGATGGTCCCCATCTGGCTCAGAAACAGAGCCGGTCGATACGAAAAACGAGGTGTCCTGATCATCCTGCGGCAAAGGCTCGTGTCTGGAGCGGGCGCGAATGACTGACGGCTCTACCGACTCAACCGCAGGCTCTGCCGGGCGGACAAAAGGCTCGGTAGTTACAGCAGCAGGCGCGGCCGGAGGGACAGGTGCTTGTGTCAGGATGGAGTCGGGGAATTTGCGTACCTGCAAGGACTCGTGGGCCGTGCCTTCATCACGCGGCGGGGCGTGACGGGAGTGCTCCACAAATCGCGGCCCCGGAATGGGCGCTTGCAGGTCCACCGACTGCACCTGTTCCTGCCGTGGCGAAACAGGTGGCTCGGGCGCCAGGCGCGGCTCGATCTGAACCGGCGTGGCGGGGGAATGATAGGAAGGCTCAGGGGCTTGCTCATCAATGACTTCTTCAAAGCCATCGAAGATATGCGCACATTGAATGCAGCGTATATAGCCCCGGCGGCGTTGCAGCGTTTCTACACTGGCTGCAAACGATGTCCCGCAACGGGGGCAGCGAGTCTTTAGCTCCATGAACTCACCTTAAGTTCTGCCGTCTTATAACGGGCGTTGACCAGCCAAACACACCCAGCCATCGCGCTCCTGCCAGACCGACATGGGCAAGTAGGAGGAATAGACCTCGATCATTTCCTCGGCCTGCCAATCGTAAATACCGGACAGGATCAAATGCCCGCCCGGTTTGACACGGTTGGCCAGCATGGGAGCCAGCATACGCAGGGGATTGGCCAGAATGTTGGCGACAACCAGATCCGTTTGCCCGGCGGGCATGGCATCGGGCAGCAAGCCTTCAACCTCGACCTGATTGACTTGCGCATTGTAGCGCGTGGCAATCACGGCCTGCTCGTCAATGTCCACACCAACCGTATGGCCAGCACCCAGCTTGCGGGCGGCAATCGCCAAGATACCGGAGCCACAACCGTAGTCCAGCACGGTCTGACCCGCTTGCACATGATGGGCCAGCCAATCCAGACACAAATGCGTCGTGGGGTGACTGCCGGTACCAAAGGCCAGGCCGGGGTCCAATTCAATGCGCACCAGGCCGTCATCGCCTTCCTGGGCGGCTGGCAGATCCTCATCGTCTTTGTGCCAGCTGGGCACGATCAGGATACGATCGCCCACCGGGATGGGACCAAACTGCGATTGCGTCAAACGAACCCAATCCTCGTCGGGCACTTCGCGCACGCTCCACTGGGCCTTTGCAGGATCCAGCACACCGGCTTCAAAAAGTGGTTGCAACAACTCTTCTGGCTCCAGCTCCTCGGGCAGCAAGGCCACCACCCGATTTCGATCCCAGGCCAGCACATCCGGTTCGATACCAGGTTCGCCAAACAGGGGCTTTTCCTGGTCGGTATCACCATCGGCATCTTCCACCGACACCGACAAGGCGCCCGCCTCAAGCAAGGCATCGGACAAGCGCTCGACCTCGTGTTCCTGGCAGCTCAGTAAGAGTTCACGCATACATAGTTTCCATAAAGCAAAACAGGGGGCTCGCCCCTGTTTTACATAGTCATCATTCTTGTCAGGTCAGGCCTGTGGCCTGACCTGTTGCTGCCCTTACTTGCTACGTTGGGCCAGCTTTTGTTCCAGGTAGTGAATGCTGGTGCCGCCTGCCTTGAAGCTGGCGTCCTGCATCAATTCCCGGTGCAGATCCACGTTCGTCTTGATCCCTTCCACCACCATTTCGGACAAGGCAATGTCCATACGGGCAATGGCTTGCTCGCGCGTCTTACCGTAGGTAATCAGCTTGGCAATCATGGAATCGTAGTACGGCGGCACGGTGTAGCCGGTGAACACGTGCGAGTCGATACGCACGCCAGGGCCACCGGGAGTGTGCCACTTGGTAATCAAGCCCGGGCTTGGTACGAAGTTGAATGGATCTTCCGCGTTGATACGGCATTCGATCGAGTGACCTTCAAACTCGATGTCACGCTGGCGCAGCACGAACTTCTCGCCTGCGGCCACTTTGATCTGCTCCTGGACCAGATCAATGCCGGTGATCATTTCAGTGATGGTGTGTTCGACCTGAATACGGGTGTTCATCTCGATAAAGAAGAACTCGCCGTTTTCGTACAGGAATTCAAACGTACCAGCACCGCGGTAACGCATGCGACGGCAGGCATCGGCACAACGCTCGCCGATGCGTTCGATCAGGCGACGTGGAATACCTGGAGCCGGTGCTTCTTCAATCACTTTCTGGTGACGACGCTGCATGGAACAGTCGCGCTCACCCAGCCAGACTGCATTGCGATCACCATCCGCCAATACCTGAATTTCGATATGGCGTGGATTCTCGAGGTACTTTTCCATGTAGACCTCGGGATTATTGAACGCAGCAGCGGCTTCGGTTTTGGTCGTGGCAACGGCCGTCAGCAAAGCGGCTTCGGTGTAGACCACGCGCATACCGCGACCACCACCACCGCCAGAGGCCTTGATGATGACCGGGTAGCCCACTTCACGGGCAATGCGCACGATTTCTGCGGGATCGTCGGGCAAGGCGCCGTCCGAACCGGGAACCACAGGCACACCGGCCTCGATCATGGCTTTTTTGGCCATGACCTTATCGCCCATCGTGCGGATGTTCTCGGGACGTGGGCCGATAAAGACAAAACCGCTCTTTTCGACACGATCAGCGAAGTCCGCGTTTTCAGCCATAAAGCCGTAGCCAGGGTGAATGGCTTCCGCATCGGTGACTTCTGCTGCCGAGATAATGGCAGGCATGCTCAGGTAGCTGTCACGGGCTTGGGCGGGGCCAATACACACGGCCTCGTCGGCCAGACGCACGTACTTGGCACCACGATCAGCTTCAGAATAAACGACGACTGTCTTGATACCCATCTCGCGGCAAGCGCGCTGGATACGCAAGGCAATTTCGCCCCGATTGGCGATTAGGATTTTTTCAAACATATCATCAACCGATGACGAACAGAGTCTGACCGTATTCCACCGGCCCGCCGTTTTCAACCAGAATTTCCTTGATCACGCCGGACTTGTCGGCTTCGATCTCGTTGAGCAGCTTCATGGCTTCGATAATGCACAAAGGCTCGCCTTCCTTGACCGTCTGGCCCACTTCCACAAAAGGAGCAGCGCCTGGGCTAGGAGCACGGTAGAACGTGCCGACCATAGGAGCCTTGACGGCGTGGCCTTCGGGAACGGCGGGTGCAGCGGGAGCTGCGGCAGGAGCGCCAGCGGCGGGGGCTACCACCTGGGCTACAGGAGCCTCGGGAGCATAGACCACGGGAGCTGCCGAGCTTTGCGAAAATTTCACAATGCGAACCTTGTCATCACCTTCAGTGATTTCCAGTTCGGCAATGCCAGACTCGGCTACCAGATCGATCAGGGTTTTGAGTTTTCTAAGATCCATGCGTACTTCCCGCAACGCCGCACTAGCCACTGACTGGGTCAGGACGGCATTAAAAAAATATTGGTCAAAAAAACGAAACGAACCGCCTAACTATTCAAAGCAAACCGCAGCGCGGCTTCATAACCGTAGGCCCCCAAACCAACAATGACACCGCTAGCGATGTCAGAGAGATAGGAGTGGTGACGGAACGGCTCACGACGGTGAACATTGGACAGATGAACTTCAATAAACGGAATACCGACACCGGCAAGCGCATCCCGTATCGCCACGCTGGTATGGGTGTAGGCCCCAGCATTGATCAGGATGAAATCCACGCCCTCGGTACGGGCTTGATGAATTCGATCGACGAGCCCGCCTTCGTGATTACTTTGAAAAAAATGACACTGCGCGCCATGCTGGTCGGCCAGCACCTGTAAACCACTGTTGATATCGTCGAGAGTCTGATGTCCGTAGACATCGGGTTCTCGGGTACCCAGCAGGTTGAGGTTGGGCCCGTTAAGGACCAGGACATGTTTCGCCATAGCGGATTTTTCGTCAAGACAGACCGCCTTTTTACGCTAAATAACGTCATTTGTCCATAAACCTGCTTGGCTTACAAACAGTTAGCATTGGTCCCATCCCGTTTGAAACAGGGGTGGACCAGACCGACAATTTGACGAAATTAAGCGAAAAAGTCGGCCAGTTAGCGTTGAGCTTTAATAACTTCGTCCAACTTTTCGGGATCTATCTGGCCCAAAATGCGTTCGCTGACCCGGCCATTGCTGCCAAACACGACAGTAAAGGGCAATCCGCCCTTTTTATTGCCCACGCTGCGCATTTGTTTCAAGCCACCCGAACCAGCCAGCAAAATGTCGTAACTGACCGGCACGCGTTCCAGAAACTCTTTCACGTTATCCAGCGAGTCCACTGCAATACCCACAAAGTTCACCTCGGGGTAGCGTTTGTGCAGTTCCTGCAGATCCGGCATTTCCTTGACGCAAGGTGCACACCAGGTCGCCCAGAAGTTGACCACCAGGGGCTTGCCTATATAAGTAGAGAGCGCGCGATCTTCGCCCTGAAGATCCTTGAAGCTTTGCGCCAGGAAGGGGTCTGAAGGCAGCAAACTGGCCCAAGGGGCGGGATGCAGGGCCAAAAGACTTGCACACACTAGCGATTTCTGCAGAAAAAGACGCCTACGCATACCGGCTCACACCTGAAAAAATATCATCTGGGGATGATAGCACCGGCCCTCACCAAAGCTCACGCATCAGATCAAACAGTCGTCTAGAATACAGGCCGGAGGATTGTCATGCACATACATATACTAGGAATTTGCGGCACATTCACGGGTGGTCTGGCCCTGATTGCCCGCTCGGCTGGCCATACGGTTACCGGTTGCGATGCCGGGGTCTACCCGCCCATGAGCACGCAGCTGGAAGAACAAGGCATTGAGCTTATTGAAGGCTTTGGCGCAGAGCAAACCAGGCTGTCCCCTGATCTCTATATAGTGGGCAACGTGGTGACGCGCGGTAATCCTCTGATGGAAGCCATTCTGGATCAGGGTCTGCCTTATACATCCGGCCCGCAATGGCTGGGCGAGAACATTCTGCACAAGCAGCACGTTCTGGCCGTGGCCGGCACGCACGGCAAGACCTCCACCAGCTCCATGCTGGGCTGGATCCTGGAACAGGCCCAGCTGTCCCCCAACTTCCTGATCGGTGGCGTGGCCCCCGGCCTGGGTGTGTCGGCCCGCTTCAATCCAGAACAATCCCTGTTTGTGATCGAGGCCGACGAATACGACACCGCCTTTTTCGACAAGCGCTCCAAATTTGTTCACTACCGCCCCCGCGCGGCCATCCTGAACAATCTGGAATACGATCACGCTGATATCTTCCCTGATCTGCACGCCATCCAGACCCAATTTCACCATCTGGTGCGTACCATCCCCTCCACCGGGCTGATTCTGCGTCCTACCCACACCCCCAGCCTGGACGAAACCCTGGCCCGTGGATGCTGGACGCCGGTTGAACAGTTTGGCCCCGACGGAGATTGGGACAGCAAGGCAATCAGCGCCACCTCTTTCGACGTGATGTTCAAAGGCCAGTCCCAAGGCAGCGTCCAATGGACACTGACCGGCGAACACAATCGCCTGAACGCTCTGGCCGCCATCGCCGCTGCCCACCATGTGGGCGTCAAACCTGAACAGGCTTGCGCGGCACTGAGCCAATTCGCCGGCATCAAGCGCCGCATGGAAGTGCGTGGCGTGGTCAATGACATTACCGTCTACGACGATTTTGCCCATCACCCTACCGCCATTGCTACTACGCTAGCCGGTTTGCGCAGCCAGACAGGTAAAGCCACCCGAATTCTGGCCGTGCTGGAGCCACGCTCCAACACCATGAAGCTGGGTGCCATGGCTGCCCGCCTGCCCGGTTCGCTGGAAGATGCCGACCTGGTTTTTTGCTACGGCGAGACCCAGGGCAAGCACGCGCTGGGTTGGGATGCGGCCAAGGTCCTGGCTCCTTTAGGGGATCGCGCCACAGCGTGGAATGATTTGGATAAAATGGTTCAGGCCATTGTTCAGGCCAGCCAGCCCGGCGATGCCATTGTCGTGATGAGTAACGGCAGCTTTGGCGGCATTCATCAGCGCCTGCTGGATCAACTGTCACGCTGACCCTCTTATCTATATAGCAGGTGCCTCCATGATCCTCTATCTACACGGCTTTCGTTCCTCGCCTTCGTCCTACAAAGCGCAGCGCCTGAAACAAACCATGCAGGACAGGGGCTTGCTGCACCTGTGGCGCTGCCCGCAATTGCCCGCCAGCCCGGCCCAGGCCATTGCCATGTGCAAGCGCATTGTGGACACGGAAATGCAGGCAGGCATGAGCGCCGATCAATTGTGTGTGATCGGCTCCTCGCTGGGCGGTTACTATGCCAGCCACCTGGCGCAGCACTATCACAGCCGCGCCGTGCTGCTTAACCCGGTGGTCTACGCAGGGCGCGATCTGGCTACGCAGGTGGGCGAGCATGTCTGTTATCACTCGCCCGACCCGTTTCACTTCCTGCCCGACTATGTGGATGAGCTTAACGACATTCACGTACCACGCCCCAGCGATCCCCAGCGCTTTTACCTGCTGGCCGCCAAAGGTGATGAAGTCCTGAACTGGCGCGAGATGGCGGACTGGTACAAAGGCAGCCAAGGTCACATTCTGGAAGGCGGAGATCACGGCCTGACCGACTTTGATCCCTGGATCGACGAAATTTTGCGCTTTGCCCTGCAACAACCTTAACTATCTTTACCGGATGGCCAGCACCATCCAGATGGAAAATCATGTACGTCCTTTTTGAAGACAGCGGTAATTTCAAAGCAGAAAAAATATTTTCTGACAGCGATACCACCATGCAGGTGGAATCCGCGTCTGGCAAACGCAGCAAAATAAAGAAAAACAGCGTTCTATTTACCTTCGAGCAGCCCGCCCCGGCAGAACTGCTGGAAAAAGCCCAAGCGCTGGCCGAATCCCTGGATATCAATTTTTTATGGGAATGCGCCCCCCAGGAGGAGTTTGAAGCGTCCACGCTGGCACAGGATTATTTCGGTCACGCGCCCAGCGCTGTCGAAAAAACCGGCACCATCTTTGCCCTGCACAGCGCACCCGCCTACTTTCACCGTCGTGGCAAAGGGCTGTACCGCCCTGCTCCGCCAGAAATTTTGCAAGCCGCTCTGGCCGCCATTGAAAAGAAACGCCTGCAGCAAGAGCAAATCCAGACCTGGGCCGAACAGATGATCAAGGGCGAACTGCCGCCCGAAGTTGCCGAGAAAGCCAGCACCTTCCTGACTCAGCCAGACAAGAACACGCTGGAGTGGAAAGCGTTTGATCAGGCCCAGAAAGAACTGGGTGTCAGCACGGAAAAGCTGCTGCTGTCGCTGGGTGCCTGGTCCAATCCACTGACTTTGCATCAACATCGCTTTTTGGCCGCGCACTTCCCCAAAGGGACAGGCTTTCCGGAGATTGCCCTGCAAAATTGGGGGCAGGACCTGCCCGAGGCCGATGTCACCGCCTACTCGGTGGACGACGCCAATACGATTGAAATTGACGACGCCCTGTCCGTCCAGCACCCGGAACCGAGCCGCCTGCGTATCGGGGTTCACATTGCCGTGCCTTCGCTGGCCTTGGTTCGTGGCAACGAGATCGACCAGATTGCCCGCAATCGCATGGCAACGGTATACACACCGGGCTACAAGATCCCTATGCTGCCGCCCGAGCTGATCGCGCATTTCTCCCTGGATCAAGGGCAGACTCGTCCTACCCTGTCGCTGTATGTAGACGCCGACATCAGCACTGGTGAAATCCTGTCGCATCAGACTCGTCTGGAACGCATTACCGTGGCGGGCAACCTGCGCCAACACGAGCTGGACCCGCTCATCAGCGAAGAAGCTCTGGCCGACGAAAACGCCGAACTGCCCTATGCACAATGGCTGCGTCCGCTATGGAACTTCTCGCGCCAACTGTCAGCCCAGCGTGAAGCCGTGCGTGGCAAACCGGAAAACAATAACCGTGTGGAATACAGCTTCGAGCTGGATGGCCCGCACGACGATCCAAACTCCATCATTCGTCTGGTGCCACGCGTGCGCAATGCGCCGCTAAGCCTGCTGGTGGCTGAATACATGATTCTGGCCAATCAGCTGTGGGGCGGTTTGCTGGCCGAGCACAATGTGCCCGGTATTTACCGCTCCCAGCAGTTCATGCGTACGCGTATGTCCACCACCCCCGGCCCGCACGAATCCATTGGTGTGCCGCAATACATCTGGTCGACCTCGCCTCTGCGCCGTTATGTGGACCTGATCAATCAGGGCCAGATTCTGGCGGCGGCCGAGCACGGCATCTCCGCACGCCTGGCCGCCCCCTTCCAGCCCAAGGATGCGGATCTGTACGCCATTATTGGCGCCTTTGAATCGCAATACACCCAGTGGTCGGACTACCAGTCGTCTCTGGAGCGCTTCTGGTGCCTGCGCTGGCTGCAACAAAACGACATCAAGCAAGTCCAGGCCAACTTCATCAAGGAAGATCTGGTGCGCCTGAGCAATGCGCCGCTGGTTCTTCATGTCCCCGGGCTGCCAGCACTTGAACGTGGTCAGGAAGTCACGCTGGATCTGTTGTCCTTCGACGAACTGGCTTTGACGGTGGAAGCCCGTTTACGCTCGGTCGCCACGGCTGACTGACGATCATGACCAAGCTCGACCGCCGCCACGCGCCCAAAGACTATTTGTGGCTGGCGGTCGCCCTTTCGGCACTGATTCATCTTTTGCTGATCTTCTGGCCGGCTCGCGCGCCCTCGCCCACACCAGCCAACAGTCTGGATGTAGCACTGGTCAATTTCAGTACCGACTCGGCACCGTTAAGTCCCCAACTGTTAGCGCAGTTGAATCTGGATGGCGGCGGAGAGCATCAGCAAGGGCAAGCCAGCAATCCTTTGCCGCTGACCGATCCCAATCTGCCGAATCAGTTAGTGCTGGAAGCCTTGCGTGCACGCCAGCAAAGCCTGGAAGCTGAACAGCAGCGCCTGCTGGGCGAGCTGGAAAGTCAGGACAAGGTACCTTTGTCGACACCCAGCTTTGAATATATTGGCGCGTCCATTGAGCCCGGCCCGGACGACCATGATCTGGACCCACAAGTGCAAAATAGCCAACTGGCGATTTTACGTGAGCAGATTCGTGAACAACAACGCCAACCCCGCTACCACTATGTAGGCCCCAGCGCCAAAGCCAGCGAACAAGCCCAGTACCTGGATCAGTGGCGTCAAAAAATTGAGCAGACCGGCACCCGCCACTATCCGAAGCAAAATGGCGAGCAACTGTACGGTCAGCTGCAAATGACAGTCTATATCCGGCGCGATGGCAGCCTGCTGCGTGCCCAGATTACTGAGCCTTCAGATCAGGCCGCCTTGAATCTGGCGGCCCGCCGCATTGTGGAACTGGCCGCCCCCTTCGCCCCCCTGCCCGAACAAGTGGCTCCTGGCGCGGATGTACTCGTCATTACCCGCAGCTGGAGTTTTACGCATGACAGGCTCAGTATGCACGGCACGGATGTGCAATAAGATCGTATTGTCCACAGCAAGCTCTGGCAAAAGCAGACCCTAGGGTAAAATATGCGCTTTCAGCCTTGGGGCTGACACCTCACAACAAGACAAGCATCGCTCAACCATGCCCGACACGACTCCCGCCAAGCGCTACGGCGTTATTGGTCACCCTATCGAGCACAGCCGCTCTCCACAAATCCATACGCAGTTTGCCAGCCAGTTCAATCTGGCCCTGAGCTACGAGCGCATTCTGGCACCACTGGATGGCTTTAACGCCACCGTGGAGGAGTTTTTCAGGGACGGCAGCGGCCTGAATGTCACCTTGCCCTTCAAAGAGCAGGCTTATGATCTGGTGGGCCCACGCTTGAGCCGTCGCGCTCGCATGGCCGGAGCCGTCAATACGCTATGGCTGGAAGATGGACAGTTGCACGGCTGCAATACCGATGGCGTGGGCCTGTGCTCGGACCTGCTGCGTGTCGGCCACAACCCGGAAGGCAAGCGTATCTTGCTGATCGGTGCAGGTGGTGCCTCGCGTGGAGTGGTGTTCCCCTTATTGGAAGCCGGTTGCGAAATGCTGCACATCATCAACCGCACCAGCGCCAAAGCCTACGACATTCGTGAGCAGGTCGTTGCTCTGGACCCGGATGCCTCCCGCCGCCTGAGCGCGGGCGGTCTGGACGACCATTGTGGCGACTGGGACATTGTGATCAATGCCACCTCGGCCAGCCTGAACCAGAATCTGCCCGAACTGCCAGATGCCCGTTATCGCAGCAACTCTCTGGCCTACGATATGTTTTATGCCAGCGAACCCACTGCCTTCATGCGTGCCGCCGAGCAAGCCGGTGCCACACATAGCAAAGATGGCCTTGGCATGCTGGTAGGCCAAGCGGCCGCCAGCTTTCAGATCTGGCACGGCGTAGAGGCCGATGTCGAACCCGTACTGGCCCAGTTGCGCCAGGACATCGGACAAATCTGACGTGCGTCGCCTTCTGGCCCATCCCTGGAAACTGGCTGGCCTGGCCGTTCTGGCCGTGGCCGCTGGTGTTCTGCTTTATCAGATCGCCCTGTTCTTGATGGTGCTCTGGTATAGCGTAGTACCGCCCCGCATGACCACCTTCATGGCGGCCGAACAGGGCCAGTTGCGCAGCGCCAATGCAGATGCCGAGCTGCGCTATCAATGGGTGCCGTACGACAAGATCAGCGTCAATTTGAAACGCGCGGTGATTGCCTCCGAAGATTCGAACTTCCTGAACCATTCAGGTGTCGAATGGGATGCCATTCGCAAAGCCTGGGAATACAACCGCCGCCAGTCGGAAAAGGGCTCTACCCGCCGTCGTGGTGGTTCTACCATTTCCCAGCAACTGGCCAAGAATCTGTTTCTATCGGAATCACGCAGTTATCTGCGTAAAGGTCAGGAATTGATTCTGACCTATATGATTGAAACCGTCATGAGCAAGGAGCGCATTCTGGAGCTGTACCTGAACGTAGCCCAATGGGGAGAAGGCGTTTTTGGTGCCCAGGCGGCGGCACGCCACTACTTCAAGGTTGATGCGGCCAAGCTCAGTGCCATGCAGGCCGCCCGTCTGGCAGGCATGTTGCCCAACCCGGCCTACTATGACAAAAACCGTAACAGCCCCTATTTGCAATCGCGCACGCGCACTATCAGTCAACGTATGCGACAAGTCGCTATTCCCTGACTGCAATCCGCATTTTTGTTAAGCTAGCCACGTCTTTCCTGGGCCCTATTTTCATGCGCACCGCACGCCGCTATCTCGCTTCCGAAATCTATCGCTCCAGCGCCGTGGTGCTGATTGCCCTGCTTGGCCTGTTTACCTTTTTCGCCCTGATTGAAGAGCTGGACAAGGTCGGTTCCAAATTCACCCTGATGAATCTGTTTTACATCCAGGCCCTGGAACTGCCCACTCGTCTGTACGACCTGCTGCCCATTGGCCTGTTGATTGGTGCCACCCTGGCCCTGGCCAGTCTGGCTCAACGCAATGAGCTGGTGATTTTGCGCGCATCAGGCGTTAGTGGCCTGCACATGATGCTTATGCTCTGGACCATTACCCTGCCCCTGGTGGGTGGAGCCTTTGTACTGTCCGAGTACGTCACCCCCATGGCCGAGATCAAGTCCAGTGAGCAAGGTATGGCCTTGCTGGGACGCTCCGGTGGCGGTCGTCTGGACAGTGGCTACTGGTTCAAGGAAAACAATGACAGTGGCGGGGGGCGCATCATCAATATTGCCAACCTGCAGGGCGATGGCAAGGTAAGTGATGTCAGCGTATTCGACTTCTCGGATGGGCAGCGCCTGAGTGCAATGACTCAAGCGCCCAGCGGGCAGTTCCACAAGAACCAGCTGGACTTGCAGGACGTTACCGAGACCCACGTCAATGAGCAGGCCCACACGGCTCTGTCACAGGATAAGGCACCTGATCAAGCGCTGGTCAAAATTGAAAAACGCCCCACCTTGACGCTGACCACCACGCTAACGCCCGATCGTCTGATTGCCCGCGTCGTCACACCCGAGCGTATGTCCATTCTGGATTTGAAGGACTACATTGGCTATCTGGACGCGAACAAGCTGCAAACCAAACGTCAGGTTGTGGCCCTGTGGCGCAAAGTCGCTTACCCCTTTACCTTGCTGGTCATGATTACCATTGCTGCGCCTATCGGCTTCATGCAGACCCGCCATGGCGGTGTGGGCACCAAGGTCTTTACCGGTATCTTGCTGGGCGTGGGCTTTTTCATGATCAATCAGCTGGCCTTGAACGTGGCCATGCTCAGCAATCTGGCGCCGTGGGTCACCGCTCTGGTTCCGAACCTGATCGCCATGGCCATGGCCTTGAGTGCTCTTATCATGATGGAAAACCGGCACAACCGGCGTCGTCGCAACTCCAGCACAACCAACTAAATCATGTCCTTAGCTACTTCCCCTGCCATCTGGGCGATTGGTGATATTCAAGGCTGCTGCCGCCCCCTGGACAGCTTGCTCAGCCATCCTGATGTGGCTGCCGACAGCCAGGCCAAATTCTGGTTTGCAGGCGATCTGGTCAACCGTGGCCCGGACTCTCTGGGAGCGTTGCGCCTGATTCGTTCTCTGGGCGATCGCGCTGTCTGTGTACTGGGCAACCATGACATTCACTGTCTGGCAGTCGCTGCCGGGGTCCGCAAGCCCGGCAAACAGGATACCTTGCAGGAACTGCTGGCCGCGCCGGACGCACAAGAGCTGCTGGACTGGCTGCGACACCAGCCGCTGGCTCATTACGAGCATGACCATCTGATGGTGCATGCCGGAGTGCACCCTGACTGGAGCCCGGAGCAAACGCTGGAATACGCCCACGAGCTGGAAGCACTGTTACGTGCGGATGACTGGCAAGACAAGATTATTGAGTTGTTCGGCAACAACCCGGATCGCTGGGATGCTGAGCTACAAGGCTACGACCGCCTGCGCGCCATTGTCAGCACCTTGACCCGCATGCGCATGTGCGATGTGAATGGCCGCATGGACTTTAAGCACAAGGGCGCACCGGATGCCGAGTCCGGCTTGCTAGCGTGGTATGAAATGCCGAATCGCGTCTGTGCCCAGGTCCCTATTATTTTTGGACATTGGTCTACGCTGGGCTTGCTGAACACGCCTACCGTGATCAGTCTGGATACCGGCTGCGTCTGGGGTCGCCAGCTTAGTGCTGTACGCCTGCAAGACCGGCATCTGGTTCAGATTCACTGCCCGGAAAGCAAGAAACCGGGCTAAGGCCATCAGGCCTCGACAGTAACGGCCTCGGGGCACACGACCGCACGAATCTGTTCACGAGCTGTTTGTGCCGTTTGCGAGCGTCCCCACTCCGTACAGGACTGAGCTGGCATCAGATCCAGAAAATGGCAGTGCACAGAGACATTACGCGCACTGAGCAGAACCCAGATATTGCCAACCAGAGACTGCTCGCCCACAAAGGCAAAGCGCTCACTGCGCTGGCCTTTCTGCTCAAACACCAAGGCCACCGGCTGAATATCCACATTCAGGCTAATAGCCGTCTCAAACAAGCTGGCGTGAAAGGGCTGCACATCCAGACCGGTTGAGGTGGTGCCTTCAGGGAACAGGCCCACGGCATCACCACGCTCAAAGCACACCGCCATCTGCTGGCTGACAATCTGAATGGCACGACGCTGCCCACGCTCAATGAAAACCGTTCCTGCACCCGCCACCAGCCAGCCAATCACTGGCCAACGGCGAATATCGCTTTTTGCAATGAAAGAGGTACTACGCACGCTGTTGAGTACAAAAATGTCCAACCAGGAGATATGGTTGGACACATAGAGCACGGAGCGATCCTGAACGGCCTGGCCGTGCTGCAGTACACGTACGCCGCAGATCAGCATCAAGAGGCGCGACATGCGCAACACCATGACGCGGCGCCCGCCTGGACGCAATACCGGAAAAAGCAGACCGACGCTTAACAAGCCGACCACGATCCACACAATCAGAGCGACAGCGCGCCAACTAAAACGAAATAAACTAATCAAAAGGCTGCAACCTTGTAGAGGGCTCAGGCCGGTGGCAGGCTGTCCAGATATCGCTGCAGGATCACGCAAGCTGCCATGGCATCATCATCGTCATTATTGCCCAGCAATTCTTGAGCCTCCATGCTGGAGCCCCGCTCATCGACCAGGTCTACTGCAACGCCATAGCGACCGTGCAGTTGGTTGGCAAAACGCCGACACCGCAGCGAAGCATACTGCTCGCCGCCATCCAGGGTCAAAGGCAAACCTACCACGACGCGATCGGGCTGCCATTCCTTGAGCAAAGCCTCGATAGCCGCAAAGCGCTGTTCCCGCGTAACGGGCCGCAAAATCGTATAAGGGCGGGCCTGGCGCGTCAAGGTGTTGCCCAGCGCCACGCCAATTTTTTTCAGGCCATAGTCAAAGGCCAGCAAGGTTTGCGCCGAGCTGACCATTGACGGTGTTTCGTGTTCAGGCATGGCCCGCAGCACCTGTCAGGGTAAAAGGACTGATTCCCAGCAAGGCCAGGGCGCGATCATAGCGCTCCCCAACCGGGGTAGAAAACAGGATTTCATGGGTAGCCTTGATGCTCAGCCAGGCATTGTCGGCCATCTCGCTTTCCAGCTGGCCCGCAGCCCAACCGGCATAACCCAGCGTGACCAGCATATGCACTGGCCCCTGGCCTTGGGCCACGTCCTGCAGCACATCGCGGGAAGTTGTTAGGGTCAGATCACCCACCCCTAAGCTGGAGGTATAGGTTTTATCGGAGTCATGGAGAACAAAGCCGCGATCCGTTTGCACCGGTCCACCGAAGTAGACAGAAGTCGCGGCCAGATCAGCCCGGTTTTCCACATCCACCTCGATACGAGACAGCAGCTCAACCAGGCTCAGATCCGTTGGTCGATTGATAACAAGGCCCAAGGCACCTTGTTCATTATGTTCACAAACATAAATCACCGTGTCGGCCAAGCTGCCCGAAACCACACCGGGCATGGCAAGTAACAGGTGGTGCGTTAGATCAGCGCTTTCTTGGATTAGCGGGGACTGGCTAGTGGCACTCATACACACCTCCCGTCAAAACAAACCACCTTGGAACTTGAGATGATCACACTTGGATCATTTCGAAGTCTTCCTTACGAGCGCCGCATTCGGGACAGACCCAGTTCGGAGGGACGTCTTCCCAGAGTGTGCCCGGCGCAATGCCTTCCTCAGGCAAACCTGCTTCTTCATCATAAATCCAGCCGCAAATCAGGCACATCCACGTACGCATAGTATTCCTACTGTATTTGTAAACATAGTCCGATCCGCGTGCAAATCGGGGCAATCCATTAAAATGGGGTTCATATTACTAAATTACTCAACCCGTGACATCCAGAGCCTTGCCGGCCCTGCATGGGTAACCAAGACAAGATGGCTGCTGAAATCAAAAATTCAAGTCCTGCTCTGGCGCTCGTGCTGGCTCCTTATGATCCCAGCGGCGGTGCCCACCTGCCCGCCGATGCCATCACTGGCGCTCATCTGGGCTGCCATATCGTCAGCGTGCCCACCGCCTTGCTGGTGCGCGATAGCGCGCAGCAAGAAAACATTCAGACCCTGGCAGAGGACATTGCCGACGACCAGGCGCGCTGCTTGCTGGAGGACATGAACATTCAGGCCATCAAGTGCGGTCCTGTCTACAGTCCTGAAATCGCCAGCATGGTGGCCGAGCTTTGCTCCGACTACCCTGAACTGCCCTTGGTCCTGCACCTGAGCGCCATGCCCACCGGCCTGGACGAGCTGGATGCGGACGATGCTCTTGATGCCAGTTTACGCCTGCTCCTGCCCCTGAGCTCCTTATTATTGATCGACCACCCCAGCCTGGAGCGCTGGCAGGCCGACGAGCTGCTGGGCGACACCCCCGATGCCGTGGAAACCTTGTTGAATAACGGAGCCAATGCCGTACTGGTCACCGGCGTCCCCGGTGCTGCCGGACAATGGCATACGCGCTTTCAGGGACATCACGGTCGTCTGGACTACAGCATGCCGCTGGATGGCGGCCTGCGTCAGCAGGACATAGACAGTTTGCTGGCTACCGCCTGCCTGAGCTTTCTGGCTCAAGGCCACGAGCTGGATAACGCGGTAGAATCAGCCTTGTTGCACCTGCAGGCACGTGCCAGTGACACCTTCCAGCCCGGTATGGGCCACCGCCTGTTCAACCCTGTTGCTCCCCAAAATGACTGACGCCACCACCCTGCGCTTTCCTGCCGGTCTATACGGCATTACTCCCGAATGGGACGACACCGCCCGCTTGTTGAACGCCGTGCGTGCCGCTCACGAAGGGGGGTTGCAGGTCTTGCAGTTCCGTCGCAAGAACGGCCCGGAACCAATCCGCCAGCAACAACTCAAAGAGTTGATCAAGCTGTGCCTGTCTTTGGATCTGCCGCTATTGGTGAACGATCACTGGAGCTGGGCGCAAGAGTTTGACGTGCAAGGCGCGCACCTGGGTAAAAGCGATGGCGAGTTGACCCAGGCCCGTCAGGCACTGGGGCCGCAAGCCCTGCTGGGACGCTCCTGCTATAACAGTCTGGATCTGGCTCGCCAGGCCCTGGCAGACGATGCAGACTACATTGCCTTTGGGGCCATGTACCCTTCCAGCGTCAAACCCGAAGCCCCCCCGGCTGAACTGAACACCTTGCGACAAGCTCGACTGCTTTGCCAAGAACAAGAACACGAGGGACGACGTGCTGCCATTGTTGCGATTGGCGGCATCACACCCGAGAAAATGCCCGAACTGCTGGAAGCAGGGGTCGATAGCGTTGCCGTTATCAGCAGCCTGTTTGAAACCAGCGATATACGCGCCACGGCGCAACGCTTTACCGACTACTTTCACGCCCAGGACTCATCGCGCTTTATGCGCTGACCCCTTGCCTGGCCTTGACCTTTTCACATCTGGATTCTTGCCTCATGTCCCGTAACTCCGAACTTTTTGAACGTGCCTGCAAAGTCATCCCCGGCGGCGTCAACTCGCCCGTCCGTGCCTTCGGTTCCGTGGGCGGCACCCCGTGCTTTATCGAACGCGCTCAGGGCCCTTACATCTGGGATGCAGACGGCCAGCAATACACGGACTACGTGGGTTCCTGGGGACCGGCCATTCTGGGCCACTCCGATCCGGACGTTATCAAGGCCGTACAGGAAGCCGCCGTACACGGCCTGTCCTACGGCGCGCCTACCGAAGGCGAAGTCGTGCTGGCTGAAACTCTGACCAAAATGCTGCCGTCCATCGAGCAAGTGCGTCTGGTCAGCTCCGGGACCGAAGCCACCATGAGCGCCATTCGTCTGGCCCGTGGCTTTACCGGCCGCAACACCATCATCAAGTTTGAAGGCTGCTACCACGGCCACGCTGACAGCCTGCTGGTCAAAGCCGGTTCCGGCTTGCTGACCTTTGGCAACCCCACCTCTGCGGGCGTGCCAGCCGAGTTTGTCGGCCACACCCTGGTTCTGGACTACAACGATCTGGACGCCGTGCGCGATGCCTTCAAACAGAAAGGTAGCGAAATCGCCTGCATTATCGTTGAGCCTTTTGCCGGCAATATGAACTTGGTGCGCCCTGCCCCCGGCTTTCTGGAAGGCTTGCGCGAACTATGTACCGAATACGGCGCTGTGCTGATTTTTGACGAAGTCATGACCGGCTTCCGTGTTGGCCCTCAAGGCGTGCAAGGCCTGACCGGCATTCGTCCTGACCTGACCACCCTGGCCAAGGTGATTGGTGGCGGCATGCCCGTTGGTGCTTTCGGTGGCCGTCGCGACATCATGCAATGCGTCGCTCCCGTCGGCGGTGTTTACCAGGCAGGCACCCTGTCCGGTAACCCTGTTGCTGTGGCCGCGGGTCTGGCAACCTTGAAGAAACTGGCTCAACCCGGTTTCTACGACACCCTGACAGCCAACACCGCCAAGCTGATTCAGGGCTTGAAGACCGCGGCAAAAGAAGCAGGCGTACCTTTTACGGCAGACCACCAGGGCGGCTTGTTCGGGATCTACTTCAGCGAAAACGTACCTACGTCCCTGGCCGAAGTCTCGGCTGGCGACATCGAACGCTTCAAGCAGTTCTTCCACGCCATGCTGGACAAGGGCGTGTACTTTGCCCCCTCGGCCTTTGAAGCAGGTTTTGTTTCGGTGCAGCACACCCCGGACATTACCGACGCCACTGCGCAAGCGGCACGCGAAGTTTTTGCCACCTTCAAAAACTAAAAGAACCAGACACAAAAAAGCGGGCTATATGCCCGCTTTTTTTTATACGCTGAACAATCAGTCTTGCGCCATCTGCCGCAAGACAAAGCGCTGCAACTTCCCTGTCTCGGTACGAGGCAAGGAAGTCACGAACTCAATGGCGCGTGGATACTTGTACGGCGCTGCGTTCTCTTTCACAAAATCCTGCAGCTTCTTTTTCAGCTCATCGTTTCCAGTAAAGCCAGGCTTGAGCACAATGAAGGCCTGCACAATCTGGCCCCGTTCTTCATCGGCGGCACCTACAACGCCACACTCGGCCACAGCCTCGTGCTTGAGCAAGGTCCCTTCCACTTCAGGACCGGCAATGTTGTAGCCCGAGGAAACAATCATGTCGTCGTTACGAGCCTGGTAATACAGGTAGCCGTCCTCGTCCATCTTGAAGGTGTCGCCAGGGAAGTTCCAACCGCCCTGAACAAACTGCTTCTGACGCTCGTCGTTCAGGTACTTGCAGCCTGTCGGCCCCTTTACGGCCAAACGGCCTACCGTACCGACTGGCACCGGATTCAGATCATCGTCCAGAATCGTGGCGACATAACCGGGCACCACTTGGCCAATGGCACCAGCACGCACTTTTTCAGGTGGGCTGGACACGTACACGTGAATCATTTCCGTGCCACCAATGCCATCTGTCATCTCGATGCCGCTGGCCTGCTTCCAAAGCTGACGCGTCGCATCTGGCAAGGCTTCGCCTGCCGACACGGTGGCACGCAAGCTGGCCAAGGAGTAACGATCCACCAAACCAGCCATCTGACGATAGAAGGTGGGTGCGGTAAAGCTCATGGTCACTTTGAAGCGATCAATCATGCCCAGCAGATCGGAAGGCGTCAGACGCTCCAGCAGGACAGTGGATGCACCCACACGCAGCGGGAAGCACAGCAGACCGCCCAGGCCGAAGGTAAAGGCCAAAGGAGGCGTACCGCAGACCACATCATCCGGGGTCAAACGCAGTACGTGACGCGAGAAGGTATCGCACATTGCCAGCACATCACGATGGAAGTGCATGCAACCTTTAGGCTGGCCGGTCGTACCGCTGGTGAAAGCGATCAGACAAACATCGTCAGCCGCCGTATCGCAAGCGGTGAACTCTTCGGGCTTGTCAGCCAACAAGGCTTCCAGACCCTTGGCGCTTTCATCGTTAAAGCACAACAGTTGCTTCAGAGCAGGCGTGTAGGAATCATGCGTGGAGTCCATGCAGTGTTCCAGCTCTTCACGCAGGCGCTCGTCACACAAGGCAGCATGAATCTCGGCCTTGTCCAGAATCGTCTTCAGTTCCACCGCCCGCAACAAAGGCATGGTGGGAACCGTGACCAGACCGGCCTTGATGCTGGCCAACCAGCAGGCGGCCATCATGGGGTTATTGGGACCACGCAGCAAAACCCGGTTGCCGGGCACCAGCTTCATGTCCTCAACCAGAACATGAGCAATACGGTTGGTCAGCACGTCCAGCTGCTTGTAGGTCAGGCTGCGATTCTCATCGCCCTGTGCCCACTGCAAAGCCACGCGATCACCATGCCCCGCTGCTACCTGCTCTCCCAACAGCGCCACGGCACAATTGAGACGAGCGGGATAGTCCACATCCGGATTGCCTTCCAGCAACATCTCTGGCCACCACTCCATGGGTGGCAGATTGTCGCGTGCAAAGGTATCAAGGTGCGCTGAACGTTCCATCCTTATCTCCTGCGTAGATTACGCCCCACTCAGGCGTAGACCTTGGTCCATCAAAGGCGCCAGCCAAATTGGCAAGGTCTATATTGTTTAGTTCTAAAGGATATTAGCAAAAAAAACGCTCCAGTATCAGCAATCCCGACTACGGGTTATCCGCAGTAGCGCATCATCCTCCGCTGTTTCAAGGGGTATCCTAGACTGATCCCGGCTCCTCTGAGGCCCTCGCCCGCGCAACGCAAAATTCAATAATGAATTTCAGGATATAAGAAATAAATCGATCTTCTGCATGCATTTTTTTCAATTAAGAAAAATTACGGCAGGCGTTATTTTTGAAACAAAAAAAAGTATCAAAAAAAGCAGAAAAGTGATTAAGCGAACAGGCGATACAGAGGCAAATGCCTTATACTTCAACTAAATAATCACTTGAATTTAGCCAGCTTATCGTGTCGGATCAAAGTTAGAGCGCCGTCCGAAGATTATTCAAAGCCGTGGCCCTAAAAGTAAATAGCAGACAAGAGTTTGCATTTCCTTACCCAATGCTTTGCCTGCTTTGCCGGTGCTTTCTATCAAGTTGATTAATTTAAGCTTAAAAACGAATTTACTTTGATCTGTCGCAATGTCAAACTTCGAACCAGCCCCTAAGATACCCACCAAGCTAACCCAGCTTGCTCATGGCTGCGGTCTGCGTCCTTCAAAGCTAAACATTTTGGACATGCACCATTAAGGCAAGCTATCTATGATCATGAACGATATCCCCGCTTCCGCCGTCGCCGATGCCGCTCCCGACTTGGAAAGCCGTGCCCATAGCGACGACCACTTCGACACCCGCCTGTGGCTGCGCTTGATGGCCTGCACCAATCTGGTTGAAGGCGAAATTCGCAGTCGCCTGCGTACCGAGCACACGACCACACTGCCCCGTTTTGACCTGATGGCTCAATTGCAGCGTCAGCCCGCTGGCATGAAAATGAGCGAGCTGTCCCGTCACCTGATGGTCACCAACGGCAATATCACGGGCATTACCGATCAGCTGGAAAAAGAAGGTTTGGTCGAACGCATCAAGGTGCTCACCGACCGTCGCAGCTCCCTGATCCGCCTGACACCCAAGGGCAAGCGCCAGTTCAAGAAAATGGCGGCCTCCCACGAGCAGTGGCTACAGGAGATGTTTGCCAACCTGTCGGAAAAAGCGCGCGTCAACCTGTTTGAAGCCCTGGGCGAACTCAAGCTGATCACTCGCAACAACGTGGCCATGGCTGCTCGCGAAAGCTAAGCGCTCCGGCGCGACCAAAGATATGCTCAGGCGGCTCAAAGCAAGTATCATTACTGCTTTGAGCCGCCTTTAACATTGTTTTTCGGATCGCGTCATGGCCGTCAATCTGTTCATTCCCTCTGAATCTGATATTCACCCCGTTGCCGGTGTCAAAATCGGTATTGCCGAAGCCGGTATTCGCAAGGCCAACCGACGCGACCTGACCGTGTTTGAATTGGCCCCCGGCACCAGCGTGGCCGGTGTGTTCACCACCAACCGTTTCCGTGCTGCTCCAGTACAAGTGTGCGAAGCGCACTTGGCTACGCACGATGGCATCCGCGCCCTGGTCATCAACACCGGCAATGCCAACGCTGGCACAGGTCAGGCTGGTTTGGAAAAAGCACAGCAAACCTGCACGGAAACCGCACGCCTGCTGAACATCCTGCCCCAGCAAGTGTTGCCCTTTTCCACCGGCGTGATTCTGGAGCCTCTGCCCATGGATCGCCTGCTGGGCGCTCTGCCTGCGGCGGTGAACGATCTGGCCGACAACAACTGGTTCAATGCTGCTCACAGCATCATGACCACCGACACGCAACCCAAAATCGTGTCTCGTCAAATCCAGTTGTCGGGTAAAACCATCACACTGACCGGCATCAGCAAGGGCGCGGGCATGATTCGCCCCAATATGGCCACCATGCTGGGTTACCTGGCTACGGACGCCGGTATTGCTCCCGAACTGCTGCGCGATATGTGCCGTCTGGCAGCGGACCGCTCTTTCAACCGCATTACGGTTGATGGCGACACCTCCACCAACGACTCCTTCATCATCATGGCAACCGGCCAAAGCGGTGTCACGGTAGAGTCGATTGCAGACCCGAACTACAACACCTTGCTGGATGCCCTGGTCGACGCCTCGCGCGAACTGGCCCAGAAAATCGTGCGTGACGCCGAAGGCGCCACCAAGTTCATGACCATTCAGGTTGATGACGCCGGTTCCAGCGAAGAAGCTCTGAAAGTGGCTTACGCCATCGCTCACTCACCTCTGGTGAAAACAGCCTTCTTTGCCTCCGACCCGAACCTGGGCCGTATTCTGTGCGCAATTGGCTACGCCGGCATTAGCGATTTGGACGTGAGCAAATTGCGTCTGTGGCTAGGCGATGTGCTGGTGGCCGTGAACGGTGGCCGCAACCCCGACTACCAGGAAGAAGATGGCCAGCGCGTCATGCAGGAAGCCGAAATTCTGGTACGTGTTTCTCTGGGCCGTGGCCAACACAGCGAAACGGTTTATACCTGCGACTTCTCGCACGAGTACGTCACTATCAACGCGGACTACCGCTCCTGATAAAAAAACCGTCTCCACCCAATCGGTGGAGACGGTTTTTCCTTACGGACAAGCCCGCCACTGGCGGGCTTGTTCTATTTCTTGCCCATGCCCTTGACCAGCGAGAGCACCGCCAGAATCAGGAACACGACAAACAGGATCTTGGCAATCGAAGCAGCACCAGCGGCAATGCCACCAAAACCCAGCACAGCAGCCACGATAGCTACAATAAAAAAGATTACGGCGTAGTAAAGCATACGATTCTCCTCATCATCAGTACGTACAGGGACAGCACCTTGTCTGACGGGCCATCTCAACGACAGCTCATGAAATACCTACAGACAAAAAAAGGCTCCCACCCGCTAACGGTCGTACTTGTCGTAGAAGTCTTTAACCTCGCGCTCCGCCTCTTCGCGGGTACGGCCATAGCGCTCTTGCACCAGACCGGCCAATTGCGTGGCATCCCCTTTCACCTTGGCCCACTCATCATCCGTAATTTCGCCCCAGACGCTGCGGGCTTTACCGGCCAGTTGTTTCCATTTGCCTTCGATCGTGTCCTTATTCATACGTTTCCCCTTAGTAGGTCCGAAAAATAAATGACTTACGCTTCTGTGAACGCAACAGCTCTACCGTAGCGGAAGGCGAGCCACTCAAAGGCCACAGATTGAGGAGAAATGTAACAAATTAGCGAGATGCCCTGTTCTGGGTGAGGCAGGTCCCCTCACACGTCCTTTACGACCCGAAGGCAAGGGGTCTCCCCTGCCTACCCAGTGAAAAACGAAAGGATTGGATGCAAAATACAGACAGGAGAAGGCCCAAGCCATTGACAGCAAAGCCTTTTTGCCCTATTATTTTTTGCTTGGCATTTTGCGTGTCAAGATTTTTTTATGTTAGATGGCATTACAGCGGGCTGTTATTGGCCTTTTACGCGATGCCTGTTTGACTCTTTAAGGGATTCCCTATGTACGCGGTTATAAAAACCGGCGGTAAGCAATATCGCATTACTGCTGGCCAAAAACTCAAAATAGAACAGATACCGGCAGACATTGGGCAAGAAATTTCGCTTGACCAGGTTCTGTCCGTCGGCGAAGGTGAAGCACTGCAAATCGGTGCTCCTTTCGTTGCTGGCGCTGTGGTCAAGGCTACTGTTCTTGCGCAAGGCCGTCACGACAAAATCAAGATTTTCAAAATGCGCCGTCGCAAGCACTACCGCAAAACGCAAGGCCATCGTCAAAACTACACCGAAATCCGCATCGAAGCGATCAACGCCTAAGTTGTTGCTAAAAGCGAATTTGGTATTTTCTTCATCTAGGAGCTAAAGAAATGGCACAGAAGAAAGGCGGCGGCTCTACGCGGAACGGCCGTGACTCACAGGCCAAACGTCTGGGCGTTAAAGTCTACGGCGGTCAGGTAATTTCGGCTGGCGGCATCATTGTTCGTCAGCGCGGCACTCAGTTTCACCCCGGCGTGAACGTGGGCATTGGCAAAGACCACACCCTGTTCTCCCTGGTCGATGGCAAAGTTAAATTTTCCATCACTGGTGCTCTGAACAAGCGTACCGTTTCGGTCGTTGCTGGCGAATAAGCCACCCGATCAAAGCGTACTCGCTGCGAAAAAGCCCTGCCGCCCTAGGCAGGGCTTTTTTTATGCATGGCCAACCCGCCATCGCCCAAACCCGCCCAC